>JAWOFY010000097.1:0-8370 GCA_046497285.1 Candidatus Hydrogenedentota bacterium | reverse complement strand
GCAACGCGTTCATTCCGTCGCAGCCTCGCTTCGAAGACCGGGACGAGTTTTACTACACGGATGAGGTGAACGATCATGCGGCGCAGTTCATCCAAGAGGCGGATCCCGATGAGCCGCTGTTCTTATACGTCGCCCACTACGCGCCTCATTGGCCGCTGCACGCATTGCCGGAGGATATCGCAAAATACGATGGCGTATACGACAAGGGCTGGGACGAAGTACGGCGGCGGCGTCAGGAGCGAATGGTCGAGATGGGCATCCTCGACGAGGATTGGCCGCTAACGCCGCGCGACGATCGCGTCCCCCCGTGGGAAGACGCCGAGCACAAGGAATGGGAAGCGCGCCGGATGGCGGTGCATGCCGCCATGGTAGACCGCATGGACCAAGGCATCGGCCGGGTGATCGAGGCGCTCAAGGAGACGGGCCGGTTCGAGAACACGCTTATCTTGTTCCTTTCCGATAACGGCGCATCCGACGAGGTGATCCAAGGAAAGGATACGCGACACGGCTATTTCCCGCAAGGGGGAACCAATCCCGACATTCTGCCCGGGGGACCCGAAACGCGCGCTTCCTTTGGACCGGAGTGGGCCAATGCCTCGAATACGCCGTTCCGTCTCTACAA
Organism: Candidatus Hydrogenedentota bacterium; assembly: GCA_046497285.1. GTDB lineage: Bacteria > Hydrogenedentota > Hydrogenedentia > Hydrogenedentales > SLHB01 > SKRY01. Next base: position 7,748 of record JAWOFY010000097.1, on the reverse strand, counting down.
GAAATGGAACCACGAAGGCGGCGTGGCCACGCCCCTTATCGCGCACTGGCCCGAAGTCATCACGGATCACGGCGCACTCCGCCATGAACCCGGCCACCTCATCGACATCATGGCCACCGCCGTGGATATTGCGGGGGCTGAGTATCCCGAGACCTACGACGGCCACGACATCCTGCCTATGGAAGGCGTCAGCCTCGTCCCCGCCTTCAACGGGGATCCGCTCGATCGGGAAGAACCGCTTTACTTCGAGCACATGGGCAACCGGGCCATCCGCGATGGCAAATGGAAGCTTGTAAGCGAACAAGGCGGCGAATGGGAACTCTACGACATGGAGGCAGACCGGGTCGAGCTGAACAACCTCGCCGAGGAGTACCCGGAACGCGCCGAGCGGATGCGCGAAATGTGGAATGAGTGGGCGGATCGCGCCTACGTGCGGCGTTAAGCAAGGCCTCCGCCTTTGGTGGGCATGGGGTAAGGAGCAGTGTATATGATCGAACAGTTGCGGGAGGATGTGGCGGCGCTGGCCAAGCCGGGGACGCGCGAAGTGGGGTCCACGGGCCATGAAGAGGCCCGGAGCTACCTTCAAGAGCGGCTCGAAAGCCTTGGCGTACCGGGCTATGGCGGCCAAGGCTATGAGTGGCCGTACGAAGTGGGAGGGCAACGGTTTGTCAATGTGTTCGCCCAAGTTCCCGGACAGGACGCCGCCGCATCCCCCGTGCTGATCGCGGCGCACTACGACACGTGCGGCGCTCAGCCCGGCGCCGACGACAACGCCGCCGCCATGGCCATCGCCCTGGCCGTGGGGGAACGGCTGCTCGCGGAGCCCGCGGAGAGGCGGGTTATTCTGGCGTTCTTTGACGCCGAAGAGCCGCCTTACTATCTGTCGCCGGCCATGGGCAGCATCCACTTCCATGAGAACCAGCGCACGGAGGATATCCATTGTCCCCTTGTCATGGATCTCGTGGGGCACGACACGCCCATCATGGGGTTGGGGGATGCCCTATTCCTCACCGGCATGGAAAGCGACCCCGGTTTGGCGGAGGTCATACAGCGGGCGCAACCGCCCGAAGGCATCCGGCCTGTTCCCTCATTGAACCGGTACATCGGCGACCAAAGCGACTACCACATCTTCCGGGTGAACCGCCGGCCGTATCTCTTTCTGACCTGCGCCCGATGGGAACACTATCACGCCCCGACCGACACCCCGGAAAAGCTCAACTACGACAAGATGGCCCATATCGCGGCGTATCTGGAAACCCTGGTTCGGGAAACCGCGCTTCAGCCGTTGGAGGGTCCCTTCGAGGGGTACGACCCCACCCCCGTGGAACTGGAGTTCCTAAGGAGGGCCGTCGGTCCCATCGCGGACGCCTTCGGCATCCCGCTGGAGAGCCGGGAAGATATCGACCAGATCGCCCGAGTGCTCATGGCTCAGTTTGGCTTATAGCCTGTATCCTCTGGCAGTCCCTTAGTCAGGTTTTTCGCGCCGCGACTGCGTGGGTTAGGTGCGGCTCGCAGCGCTCTAGTCCATGGTGTCCGCCTGGAAGGAAACATGTGAACTTGACATCACCTGCCTGATTCGTCGTTACCGTCAATCTGGAGCATGTAAATGGACCTCTCCAGGGTTTCATTGGCGGGATTTTCGTAGTGGGTATCGTCTCTATAGAAATAGAATACGTACCGCGATCCATTAAACTCGATTATGTCCCCGTAGGGGTAGAGCTGCCCCACTTCAAAACATTCCGGACACGTGGGTTCCGTATTGTCTTCCCCATACCATGGGGGATCAAAATCTGAGTATCGTTTGTGCGGGTCTAATGGTAGTATGGGCTCATCACCGTTGACCCGCGTAAAATGAACGCCATCACTGGATTCCATTTCGATTGGATAAATGGGCCCCGTCACTCGGGTACTGTCCGGTCCCCGATTTCTGTAGTTGGTAATAACCCGGTCTGTATCGCTGAATATGATTGCCGGAAAGGCCCGATACGTATCTCCATCGATGAAAACGTTCGGAACATAGAACTCCGGCCGAATATCTTCATCGTAGTCCCAGTAATCTTTTGGGTCGGCAATGATTTGTCCCTTGTTTTCCCAGTCTTCCGTCCATGTGGGATTGGAATGAAGAGATATCCCCCGCCTGCCGGTGGGTTCGTCATCCCCCCAGCCGCCTTCGTCCCAGCCCCTGTCCCCTCGAACTCGCCCATAGGAGCGATATTCCCCGGCAATGGGATCCCAAAACATGGAATACATGGTGTCCATCTTCCAGTCGAACGCCCAGCCCACATGCTCAAAGGTGACGCCATCGGGCGAGGTGAATAGTTGCATCCCCGAAAGCCCTTCAACGTCTCTTATCCTGCCATACCCCTTCCAACCCTCATGGTAGAACACGCCGATTGTATTACCCTCCATTCCAGAGGGAAGTTCGATGGGCGTTGGCGATGTCCAGTCTTGGAGATCCTCGGTCTCAATGAACACCGTTCCTGAATCACCACTGCCATAATACATCCGCAAGGTCCCCTCGATGACTTCCACACCGGATATGGCTCCAACCTGTTTCTCATCCGTAAAACCCCCGCTTCCATCGCTATTGGAAACGATAACGATAGGGTCTTTACCGGCATCGCTGACACCTAAGGCGGGAACCGCCGTTAGCGCAAGAATCAAAAGGGCGGCTCCAACAAGCCCCTTTCCCGCACAGGCATCGATATTCATGTTGTATCCTCGCTACACGTGTCAGGGTGTGTTCCACTTCCGGTCGAAACTTCCGATAGACTCCACGCTGCGTCTGCCGGACCCAAGGATATGTTCATGGGTTATTCTACGTAGGGGTACACGATCCATTTGCCCACGACGTGATGCAGCGCCGGCCCTTCGCCTTGGCTTCCCGCACGGCCGCGCACGCGTGCGTAATCAAATCTTCCCACTCATTGCCATGGCAAGGGGCTTGCACCACGCCGGCGCTGAAATTGAGCGCCGCCCCAGTGGCTTGCTCGGAGGTCGCTTCATAATCCGCTTGAAGCCGTTCCAGCAAGGTGACCCCGCCCTGGCTAGGGGTTTCCGCCAAGTACAGGACGAACTGCTGGCCTTGATAACGGCCGGCGAGGTCCGTGGTGCGAATGCTGCGGCCGATCACGCTGGCCAACGTTGTCAACGCCAGGTCGCCCATAGCGTCACCCTTGGTCTCGTTCAGCTCCTTAAGCCCGTCAATGTCCAGCAACGCCAGCGACGCAGAGCGGCCGTAACGGGCAAGCCGGGCGAGTTCTATCCCGATCCATTGCTCAAAGGTGGCGCGGTTGAGAAGGTGGGTTAACGGGTCAGTGCGCATCATCAACTCATGCGTCTTTCGCTTGGTCACGATGGACTGTACGCGCGCGATGAGCGCAAGAGGATCGAGGGGCTTTGGAAGGTATTCATCGGCTCCATTCGTAGGCGCGCTTGCGTTGGGCGCTAGGCCACCATTCTCGCCGAAGAAAATGAAAGGAGTCTGCCGGGTCGCGGGATCAAGAAACGCCGCCTTGCGCAACTCCCCGGTGGTTGCTTCACAGGCGCCGACTTCGCAAACGACGACGTCGGGAGACATGTTCCCGAGCGTTTGCGCTGCTTGGGTGGAATTGCTGGCGGCTTCGACCTCGAAGCCAGCCCGCTTCAGATGATACTGCACGACATGCTGGGTCGTGCCGTCCGAGGCGATAACCAAAACGCTCCATTGCGCGTCCCGCATAAGCCAAGCTTCCTTCGTTCACCCTGGTCCATGCATCATGATGGACCCAAAGGGCGGCATTCGCGGCCTGCTCGTGCCTCGGCGTCACAGTGTTCCCCATCGAGCGCTGCACCTCCAAGTGTAGCGCGCCAGACACCGTAATGGCAAGTTTAGCCCCACGGCCAATCGCCGGGTAAGGGATTCGCTCTACCGTCGTTTCGACCTGAGGAGTGAGCATAAGTTGTTGTCACACGCTCACTTGGGGTGTATGGATTAGGGGAGCAGCTCAAATGAAAGGCGCTTGACGCAAAGCGGTCGAAGACACGCCGAAAGCGCCCGGCCAAAGCGCCGGGTGTTGCACTTCGTATATGAAGCCAGGTTGCGATGCAACATCCTGTCAGGGCTCTTCACTGATTACTGGGACCAAAGGGCGGCATGAGCGCACACGTTCCTGACGCCGGACCCACCCATCCCCAATCGCCGTTCGCGCACGCTGCTTAAAGTTTGTCAAGCTCCCATACATAGGGGGTGCGGCGCGGGAAAAGCGTGCGGACGAGTTGCCACGCCTCCGGAGCTTGCAGGGTGGACTGCTCCTTGGCGCCGGTAAGGAGGATATCCTCGGCTTCCCGGCAGCCGAGCACCAGCTCCAAAAGGTTGTTGCGGCTAATAGGGAAGCGGTTATAGCCTTTGATGCGGGCCACGTCCACCGCGCCGCGATGCGCGCGAATGCGATAGGCTTCGCCGTCACCGGCGACAAGCGTGGCTTCCGTGTGTTGGGTGCGGAGACTGCTCGCCGCAAGGCGGCTTTCCCATTCCGGGATCATGGATTCCAGCGTCTCGGCCGTGTCGATGAGCGCGGCCATGCCCCCGCCTCCGCTGGTGTGGTGCGCCTCATGGACAGAGGGAAACCGTTGGAGATAGCGGGCAAGGCAATGGGTTGGGGGGAGGTGAAACCGTAAGCGGCTGCAGTTCGCCTCATCCGCCTGATCGGCAACGGCGCGAATGAGATAAGGTTGTGCGGCGCGTTCGGCCGCGCCGGCTTCCAAAACATCGAGATACTGGCTGCCATGGCGCGCGGTAATCGCATACGCAAGCACGGCCCCATCGGCGTTGGTGATAACGTGGGCGTCTTCGTGCTGCGTCCATTTGTTGGTGAAATGGGCCGTGCTGCGCAAGACAGAAAACGGGGCGGCCGCGTCGTTCGCATTGTGAATGCGTTGAATCGCCGCGAGGTCGCCGGGTTTGGCCGATCGGACGGCGTGGGGAGCCTCGAAGGTTAACCCCTCGGCCACGTCAAGCAAGACGAAGTACTCGGGGAAGGCCGTCGTGAAGCTCAGGGGATAATGAAGCCGGGGATCGCCGAAAAGAAGGGCCAAGTGGTATTTGCGCTCGCGCAGATGTTTCAAGGCGTCTTCGAGCAAGAGGCGGGCGGCCCCTGCGTTCTTGCGGCGCGACACCACGGGCCCCGGACCAAGCCCGCCCACCTTGAGCCGCGCCTCGCCCAAGCGGACCGTTTCGCTGGTGATTCGCAGCACGCCGGCCAGTTCCTCGCCCGCAAAGGCCACGCGGGTGTATTCGGCGGATGAGCCCGGATACGCGGCGCTGTACCCATTGCGCCAGTATACAGCCGGGGCGCCCTCCTCGGCGAATGTGTGCGCCAGCAGGCCGTGAGCCCGCTGCAATTCTTGCTCGTTTTGTGGCGCTCTTATTGCGAATTCCATGGCGTCTTGGCCCACCCAACCGGAGTTGGCCGGCGCGTTGTGCTGGTTTCGGCGCGGCTGAAAAGAGCCCGCCGCTTGGGAAACATGGATGTCTTCTAACCAAGGCTGCGTTTCCCTCTTGGGGGAATGCGCGATCACGTGGTCTCAACGGAATATGGCGGCCGCGGGGTTAGCGGGGCAGGCGGTGGTCCGTCTTGCTCGGACCGTATTGGTCAAGCGCCCCCGCGCCGCTGGGAGTCGTCTTCGCGAATCCATTGAGATCCTACCACATGGCGCGGAATGATTTCGCCTGTCAGCGGCGGACATGCAACAAGGCCGATCCCAGGGGGATCGGCCTTGATCAAGGAAACGCATGGGGCGGGAACGCCGTTACTCGTGCCGCAGGGCCTCCACGGGGTCCATGTCGGCGGCGCGCATAGCGGGGTAAATGCCGAAGATGACGCCGACCATGGCGGAGATGGTGAAGGCGAGCAAAGGCGCCCACAGCGTGATGACGGTGGTCATGTCGGCGAAGTAACTTATGACGAAAGGCGCCGTAATCCCGAGCACCACGCCGAGTATGCCTCCCGTGGCCGAGAGGAGCACCGTCTCGATAAGGAACTGGGTGATAATGTCTTTTCGTTTGGCCCCCAGCGCGCGCCGCACGCCGATCTCCCGGGTGCGTTCGGTTACGCTGGCCAGCATGATGTTCATGATGCCGATGCCGCCCACAATGAGCGATATGGCGGCGATGGAACCCAGTACAATGTTGAAAATGCGCTGGGTCTGCTCGGCTTGGCGCAACAGCTCCAGGGGAACGACCAGCTCCCAGTCTTGCTCGTTGTGATGGCGCTCCATGAGGTCCTCAATGATGCCCGACACGTTGACGACTTGGTCTTGATCCTCGACGCGCACGGTCGCTTCATGCAGCTCGACCCGCTCCATGGAACGCGACCCCGCGCTTTGCTCGACGATCATTTCTCCGAACCGGTTTCGGGAGGCCGTCAACGGAATAAACATCCGGTAGGTTCCGCCTGTTTGCGGACTGTCCTCGTTGGCGGCATGCCGGTCGTCGATCACCCCGATCACGCGATAGTATTGCCGCTCTACCCGCACGGTATTGCCGACGGGATTATCGAGGGGAAACAACTGGCCCGCCGTAGCCCGATCGAGCACGGTCACGTTGAGTGACTGGTCCATCTCGTCGTCCGTGAAGAATCGGCCATGCATGACGGGACTGTTGCTCATTTGGGGAAACCAAGGCACCGTCCCGGCGACTACTCCGCGTACACGCCGTTCGGTATTCCATAAATCAGTTCGGATATTCCGGCCGGGCACAATCACGCTTACCCCGGGAATGGTCTCGCGGATGCGGCGTACGTCGTCGTAGGTGATGCCGTATTCGAGTACGCGGCTTTGTTGCTCAGCGGCGCCCCGGTCGTCCGGGGGCTCAACGCTGCGGAGGATGATGTTGTTGGCGCCGAGTTCACGAATCTGGGCCTGTGCTTCATGGCTAGCTCCCTCGCCAATCGCGAGCATGGCGATGACGGAGCAGACGCCGAATATGATGCCCAGAACGGTCAGAAACGAACGCAGTTTGTGGCTCAAAATACTCTTAAACCCCATGTGCAGGGTTCGTTTGAGCCGAACAATATCAATGCCAGTGAGGCGTTCAAGGAGCATCGGCGTACTATCCTTTTGATTCGTCGCGCTCGATTTGCCCGTCCCGCAATCGGATGACGCGCCACGAGCGTTCGGCTACTTCTTCTTCGTGGGTTACCAGCACAAGGGTCTTTCCTTGTTGGTGAAGGTCGTCAAAAATCTCCAGGATCTCTTCTCCGGACGCCGTGTCGAGGGGCCGGCCAGTAGTTCATTTGCACATTAATATTCTGGGTGTAATTGTTGCTCCACGGGGGACGAATACTTTCCGACCAGATACCTTGCAGGTTAGCAGCCTGTGACCCGGGGCGTGAACTGGATATAAGCAGGTAACGTCCGTAATTGAAAAGCAGATTTACCATTGAGGGATCCTGGTTTTGCGCATAACGAACCAGGCGCTGATCGGTTGGCTTAACTTCATCCGTCTTTTCCTCTCCAAGATTTAATTGAACGCGATTGTACAAACTTTCGTAATCCTCAATATGATTGCTCTTCAGAGTTAAATAGGGTTTTTCGACTGCACTTTCCATCTGAGCCAAAGCAATACCTTCATCGTTTTTCCTTCAAACCCGGGTGAATTGAAACGACCGTTAAAGCTGGTTGCCGAGGTCAACAAAAGAGTCACCTTGTTGCTGTTCTTAACCATAATACCATTGTTATCTACAATCACCTCTCCCCCTTCATTAAAC
>JAWOFY010000330.1:0-4789 GCA_046497285.1 Candidatus Hydrogenedentota bacterium | reverse complement strand
AGGAAACACTTGGGACGAAGCCGTCGAAGCATTGTGGCAAGCGGATCTGGCTGACGCCACCACCAATGTCCCCATGGACCAGTGGCCGCGGCCGAGTGGCAACGCGGGCGGCGACTCCATCATGCGGTTGCGAGAAGGCGTCGAGCGCTTCCTGATTACCGACATCAATAACCCGGCGGCAAGCGCCATGGCGCAGAGCGATGTCGCCGTGATGTTTGATTCCGTGGCGGGCGGCCGGCTCGACGCCTCCCAAAGCGCCGACCGCTTCAACCACGTTCCGGGCGGCGCGAATGTGCTGTATATGGACGGGCATGTCGAGTTTCGCCGTTATCCCGCCGAAGATCATCCCGTGGATGTTGTTCACGGCATGATCGGCCGCCCGAGCTCGTGATCGGCCGCCCGAGCTAACGCAACGTAGGCTCTAAACCGGCTGCGGCCACCACCCCCTCTTCTGTCCAAAGATGAATATCGATGTTCGTAACAAAGCCCCCACTCCGGTGGGGGCTCATTTTTTATATCTGTGGCTTTGGCTCACTGCGGCAACATCGCTCCCTGGGCCGTCGCTTCTTCCGGCCGTTCCCGGACCATCCCCAACAACGCGCCGCCCCGCCGGTATACCCACGATTCCCCGTTCACACGCATCCTCCTTGTTCGCGCTCAACCCTTCAGCCGCAACGTGGCCGCCGCGTCCTCGTGGCTGAGAAATCCCTCGTCCCGTAGCGCCGCCGCATTGGCGATCTCCCGGCCCCTCGACGTGGCCTCTTTCAACACGTCCACCGTCCGGTTCGACCGCATCCTCACGCGCGCTTGCGCCTCGCCCCACATCAGCGCCAGCTCGAAGTTGTACAGACGCTCCAGGATCCGCGCGACGCTCCGGTTCACCGCTTCCACGTGCCGGTTGATAATCTCGAACTGCGCGGTGCCATAGGTCTCCGTGGTCCCGTAATTCCGCCCGAGCAGAATCGGCATGAGATGCATCCCCGTGATCACCTGTTCCTCGATGGCCTTGTGGTTCTCGTAGAAGATCTGCGCGCGCTGATCGCCCCGCAACACGTTCACCCGCACGTTGCCGTAGGTCACCAGGTTCTGGTCCGCCTCGAGCCCGCTGAGCTGGCGCCGCAACGATTCGAAGTTGGACCCGACGCGTTGCTGGTACGCCTCCGCGGTCTCGCCCCGCATCTGCTCCTCGGCGTCGTACTGCACGTGCAGCTTCGCCCAGCCCGCGTTATGCGTCGCCTTCGCCATGTCCTCGATCAGTCGCTGCTGAACCTTCACCACGAACGGGATCGAGCGCAGCATCGACCGCCCGTACGGGTTCGTCCCGTCCCGATCCAGGCCCACGTAGATGAACCGTTCCGGCGGCAGCGGAATCGCCTCGCCGTCAATCACTTGATACGGCTTCAGCGCGCCCCCTTCCCGCCGGAAGCGCACCGTCCACACGTCCACCGGCACGACGTCGTGAATCGACTCCCGGCTCGGCGTGAGCACGATCTCCAACGCGGCGGCGCCGTAGGTGAACAGCGACGTGTAGAAGACATCGAGCAGCCCGTCCATACCCCGATCGCCGCTGTTCACCCGCCGGTCCAACGACTCGATGAGCCCCCGCGCCCGGCGTTTGGCCACCTCGGACGACGCCGCCGTGACGTCCACGTCGTACCCCGTCTGGCACAACCGCTTCCACGTCCACACCGCGTCGCTGATGTCCGGGATCGCGTCGCGCAGGAACCGGTAGACCTTGAGCATGAAGAACGGCGTCTCATTGGGCAGCGGCAGGAACGCCTCCCGCCCGAACGCGCCATCGCCCGTCTGCGCCGGCCGCGAGGCGGGCCCAACCGGCGCCGCCCGCGGCGTCACCCCCGCCCTCGTCCCTTTCCGCCAGCCGCGCCACCATCGAAACCAATCCATCGCGTTCTATCCTCCTTCGCGCCCCACGCCTCAACAACATCGCCCATAAACACTGTCCCCCACCGTTCCGTTACGGGTGGTTAGCAACCATGGAGCGACTGCATCCGGGGGCTATCGGCTATGCAACAACACGGATCGCATACCCCAGCCAATGGCGCTTAAGCCCCGGCTGACTTGCTCCAGGGAGTGACTCTAGCCGCTCCCCAATCGCCGGCCACCTCAGCGTCATTCGTCTTTATGTCCTTGTTGTTCGCGCCTGAAACCGACAGTTACTCTCACCCGTTGGGAGAGGCCGTAACACCGGCATCTTGCCGGCACTCATGGACCGCCTGGACGGCGGCGCTGGGTAGCACAAATCCTTATCCGGCGATGGGGGCGTTTGCTTGCGGGGGCCTCTGCGTGATAAATTGATATATTGGAATGAAGAGGTAGTGGGGGATGGAGTTGAAAAAGGCCCTCACCCAGAAGCCTGCCGAGGTTTCCGTGGGCTTCTGTCGTGCTCTGTAATGTGCACGTCTTATCGTGGAACGGCATTGCGCCAGGAGGAAGCTAACGTAATCTTTTTCTTCTGCTACATAGCCGGCGTCCCCCAAATAACGGTCCGTGTAACCTCGCTAAGGTAGATTCCACCCTCCTTTCAATACAAATCACAATTACACACAGAAAGGAGTCTGACATATGCCCGAGCTTATAAACGGCATGAAACTGGACCGCCTCAATCGTTATCAGTCCGAGGGGGGTAGCCAGCACCACGTTAATAAGTACCAAAGCAGAAGAAAGGCATGGAGTCACCGTGTCGAGTGCGCCTTGCTGCAACGCTTGTTGGAACACGCCGGGCACAGTGAAGATATTCTTGACGCCCCGTGTGGGGCCGGACGCTTTTTCCCCGTAATCTCCCACCATACACACAACGTGTTCCTGGGAGATATCTCTTCCCAGATGCTTGCCATGGCACACAAACAGACCGAAGGCTGCGCCACAGGGTATCAGCATGTTGATTTGCGCTCAGTCCCTACCGATAGCCCAAGGTTTGAGGGGGTAATCTCCGTTCGTTTGACACATCATATCTACGATGCGGATGTACTCAACGACTACGTGCACAACCTGAGCCTGCTCGCTCGCCGTTGGGTTATTATAAGCTTTCGCGATACACAGGCGCCGTGGACCCGGTGGCGGCGTTTAACTCACTGTATAAAGGACAAAGAACCTCTCCCCGTCCGAAACATCAGCGAGATTTCGGAGCTTATGGCGGATAACGGCTTTTATCTTTTGGCCGATGAACACCTTTCGAGATGGTTGTCAGGTCATCGATATGCCCTATATCACCGTTGCTCCACCCATCAAGAGACCTCGACTTCTTAAATAGGTATAGACGCTCTTCGTGTAAGGAATTGCGCTCAACATGATGCCTAAGGACGTGCTTGCCGCGTAAGGCCAATGGTTATTCCATGCGCGCGGACAGGTTCCATTCACCAATCTGACGCTGTCCACGAACGGATTGCAACAACGCCGGCCAGGTAACACGCCCGCCGCGTCACCGTCCCTTTCCGCAACCCCCGCCACCATCGCGTCCCATCCCCCTTCGCGCCTCAACGACATCCCCCATACACAGGGTCCCCCACCGTTCCATCGTTACCGGCTATGGGAGCTTCAGTTGCGGCCGGCCAAACGTAGAAGCGGCGTGGGCGCCGCTTCTACATCAACTCCCAATGAATCCGTCTTGTAGGGATGACAAATGGGAGCCGGGGGTGTCGCCCGCATGCGATAGCATGCGGGCGACACCCCCGGAAACAGAGCCCCACCCCAACGACCCCCTTAAGGAGGTGGCCCGAAAGGCCGGGCATGTCACCACCCCGCGCACTCCCTAAACTGGCGATTGAAGAGAAATTTGGGGGTTGACACGGCGGTAAAAGTGTATTAATGTAAAGTTAGTAAGCGTTACCACTCATATGCGGTTTTAGAGGCAGGACTGTGTATAGGGTGGGCGCCATAGGTAACCTGAACGCCTTGTAGAGACAGCAAGGTGATCAGGAATGAGTAAACTGCGTACAACGCGCCAGCGAGACCGTTCGCGCTGGCCGGGAAGGCGGGAAGGGAGGTGATCGACGGCGAAAACCCTTTTAAGGCCGCGGGTCCAATCGAACCGTGAGCTTGCTGAGTAGTTGTTTTTGAACGACAGTACATTTCTCACTAAGGAGGATAATGAAATGTGGACGAAGAAGCGAGGATTCACCCTCATCGAACTGCTGGTGGTGATCGCCATCATAGGCATTCTGGCGGCCATCCTGCTGCCAGCCCTAGCCAGGGCGCGCGAGGCGGCGCGGCGGGCGAGCTGCGCCAACAACCTGCGCCAGTTTGGTCAGATCTTCGCCATGTACGCCAATGAAGCACGGGGCGAGTATTTCCCGCCGGGACAGAACCGGTACATCAACCAAAGCTCCGCGCCGAAAGGGTTCCGGGGCATCGCTATGTATCCCGACTATTGGACGGACGTGAATATCAAGATCTGTCCGTCAGACGCGCGGCCTGGCGATATCGGACTAAGCGAAGACCTTGAACAGGACCTTCGGGACATGCAGCAACGAGACACATACAACGACCCCTGGTCCCGGGACGTCCAAGATGCGTTGCTCTCGCATCCCATCTCGTACCTCTATCTGGCGCATGCGGTTCGGACCACCTCTCAGATGTGCGACTACATCAATACTGAACATCACATGTACGCGTATGAATACGTACCGGATATTCATGCCCGGGGCGCGCCCGAACAATGGATCTTGGTTGAGCGCAAGCCCGAGAAAGGCTATAGCGATCTGCCAGCCGCGGCAAACCGGGCCTCTGGCGGCCACTACGATGGCTCCACATTCGACCGGGATGATGACGG
>JAWOFY010000261.1:0-2971 GCA_046497285.1 Candidatus Hydrogenedentota bacterium | reverse complement strand
GCTTTCGAGGAAAGCACAATCGACTACGGTGAGCCCGAAGAAGCTAGCGGAGCCGGCAATCATTTTTGGGTGGAGGACATCACTGGCAATGGACGGAAAGACATCCTCGCTCCCGGAAAGGAAGGTCTGTTTCTGTTCCGCAACCAAGGTTTTCCAAGCGCGGCCGGTGAGGTGGAGTAGCTCCCTAACGGCGCGCCGTTTGTCAACGAAGGATGGTCCGCCTCATCCATAATCCCATGAAAATCGTTCATGTCTACAAGGATTTCGACCCGCCCATCCGTGGCGGTATGGAGCGCCACATTGCACTTAGTTGCCGGTTCCAGCGCCAATGGGCAAGCGTGAGCGCATTGACGTGCAGCCGCCACTGGCGCACCCGGCAAATGGACCGCGACGGAACGCCGGTAACCGAAACGGGAGAGTTCGGCCGGTTCCAGAGCGCGCCGCTCTCCCCCCTGTTTCCGTGGCGGCTCCGTCGCGCGGAGGCGGATATTTACGTAGTCCACATGCCGAATCCAACCGCTGAGCTGGGCTGGTTGTTGGCGCGGCCTAAGGCGGTCCTCATTGTGCGCTACCATAGCGACGTGGTCCGCCAGGCGGCCGCCATGCGCTTCTACGGCCCGCTGCAAATGCAATTTCTCCGCAAAGCTGCTATGATCCTGCCCACGTCCGAGGCGTATCTGGGTTCTTCGCCCGTCCTTCAGGCCGTTCGAGAGCGCTGCCGCGTACAGCCGCTGGGTATTCTTCCCGAAGCGTTTCAAGCGCCGGATGAGGACCGGGTCGCCGCCTTGCGCGAGGCCCATGGCGGCCCCTTTGTGCTGTTCTCGGGCCGGCACCGGTATTACAAGGGATTGCCCTATCTCGTGGAGGCCGCCCAATGGATCAAGGCAGCCGTGGTTATCGCGGGCGACGGTCCTGAACGGGAAAAATGCCAAGCCTTGGCCCGCGAACTAAACGTACCGGTTTCATTTCCGGGCGAGCTTGACCAGCAAGATCTCGTGAACCATCTCCACGCGTGCGCGGTCTTCGCGTTTCCCTCGGTGGAGCGGAGCGAGGCCTTTGGTCTATCCATGCTGGAAGCCCATGCATGCGGAAAACCCGTGGTGGCCACCCGGCTCGGTACGGGCGTCGAGTTCGTGAACCGGCACGGAGAAACCGGCCTCAACGCGCCTCCCCGGGACGCGGCGGAATTGGCCGGGGCGATCAACATGCTCTTGGAAGATCCCGCCTTGGCCGAACGCATGGGGGCCTACGCCAAACGCCGGGTCGAAACCGAGCTACATGCAGAGACGGTGGCCCGGCGCGAATTCGAATTGTACAAGGAAGCATTGGAGCGCTAGTAGAGCGCCAAGCCTAAACTTGTTGACTGCGGAAGTGAACTCGTTAGGAGGTGGCATGGCCTTCCAGGCCATGAATCACGGGCTGGAAGCCCGTGCCACCTCACGATTAAGAGAAACCGAATCAAGGCTACCCACAGTTTAAGGGCTGACGAAGTACTAGTGTGGAAGCGCCGGCGCCACACGCATTCTCGGAGCATTCATCAATTTAATGAACTGGTATATCATTTACGGATACATTTTTGCCGTTTCGCTGGGGCTTTCCCTATTGTTGACCGCGCTCGCGCGGCGCTACGCCATCCGGTGGAACGTGCTAGACGCGCCCGGCGAACGTAAGATGCATCACACGCCCATCCCGTTGATGGGCGGCGTGGCTATTTTCCTCACGTTCCATCTTGTCATCGGCGCACATCACCTTGGCGTGCTGGTGTTGCCCCTCACGGACTGGGGCTTCGAGTGGGTGGAACCCCATATCCTGGGTTTCTTGGGGGCGGAAGTCACGGCCAAGCTTACCGGCATCGTTCTGGGCAGCCTCATCATCTTCGGCCTCGGCTTGGCCGACGATATTCTTCAGCTTACGCCGGGCCTGAAGCTCCTGGGCCAGATCGTGGCCGAGGGCGTCTTGGTGGGATTTGGGATTCGCCTCAATTTGTTCATCCCTTATCCCCTGGTGACGGCGTTGCTCACGATCTTGTGGGTCGTAACCATGGTCAATGCCATGAATTTCCTCGATAACATGGACGGCTTGGCGGGCGGGGTCTCTGTCGTCGCGGCGTTCTCCTTTTTCTTGTGCACAGCGGCCCAAGGCCAGACCTTTGTTTCGGTGTTGCTTATGGTTTTTGCCGGCGCCACGGCTGGGTTCCTGTACCACAACCTGCCCCCCGCGCGAATCTTCATGGGCGACGCGGGATCCATGTTTTGCGGATATGTGCTTGCCACGGCGCCTATCCTTGCCACGTTCTACATACCAAACGGCGGCTCACGCATCGCCGTGGCCGCGCCGCTGGTTGCCTTGAGTGTGCCATTATTTGATATTGTAACGGTTGTCTACATACGATGGCGCAATGGAGAATCCATCATGAAGGGGGACAAACGCCACTTCTCGCACCGGCTCGTGGAACTCGGCATGACCCCGCGGCCAGCCGTGGAATTCATTTTCTTGGTGGCGGGGATCTGCGGGTTAAGCGCGGCGCTCCTTCCCCAGGTGGCTTTTACGGGAACCCTCATCATTCTGGCCCAGGTAGCCGGTATCTATCTTCTTATTGTGCTCCTCATGAACGCCAACGCCAAAGGGCAGGCAACCTCGTATGGCCAAGAAGAAACATAAGAAACGCGCTAAGACCGACCAGCCGCGCGAGCCATCCCGCAGCCATGAGTCCCCGCTGGCGGACTCATCAAGGGCCGGCAACGCTGCGGCAGACACTGACCACGCGTCAACAACGGCCGCGAACGGGAGCAGCGTTCCGTTGTGGAGGCGCATTCTGGGTGAGCCCATCGCCTTGGGCCTTGCGGCGATACTGCTGGCCCGGCCTTGGGTGGATGGGATCGTCTACCCTTTTTATAATCTATACTTTTTTGCCGCAATCGTTCTCATGTTTGCGGCAAAAAAGTATAGATTATAAAAAGGGTAGACGATC
>JAWOFY010000166.1:0-8048 GCA_046497285.1 Candidatus Hydrogenedentota bacterium | reverse complement strand
GATACGTTGTCGAGGTCGCCCCGCGTTTGGCGGTCTTCCTCGCGGAACTGAGCGGTTACGCGGATTTCCCGGCCCTCTTGCTTCAAGTAAGGCAGGCGGGCGCCGCGTAGGGCGAAATCCACCGTCTGAGCAATGACCATCGGGGTGATGTCCGCCTCGGCCACGCGGCTCTTGTCCATGTGGACTTGCACTTCGTCGCGGGAGCGATCCGTGTCGGTTTCTGCATCGGTGATGTGGGGGAGATCATCCATGAGATCTTGGAACCGCTTAGCGTAGTTTTCCAACCGCTGCGTGTCGTGGCCTCTCAAGCGCACCGACACCGTGTCCCCCCCGTCCTCCTCCATCTCAGGGATTCTGAACTGCAATTCGACCCCCGGCAGCTTCTCCGGCATGCGCTGCCATAGGATATTCATGACATCCTCTGGAGTGTACGGGGGTTCCTCGCCCCGAGGATAATCTTCCGGACTTCTGAGATAGACCGAAATGTTGCCCCCGCCGCGCGAGTAATCCGCGAAGACGTTGCGGATGCCCAGCTCGTCCCGTTGGCGATCGATGGCCGCTTCGAGGCGCTCGAAGACCTCACCGGCCATCTCGAGATCATGGTTCTGGTCGAGCTCCACTCCAATGCGAACTTCCTGGGCCAGGCGCTGGTCGATTTCTTCAACACCTATTCCTTGATAAGGGATGGCGGCGGTAAGGAGGGCGATGGCGCCCAGCCCCGCCATGGTGGCGAGCCGCCAGCGGAGCGCGCCTGCGAGAGCCGCCGCGTAGAGGGTGACGAGCCGTCTGATCGGCCGCCAATGCCGAATGTGGACAACACCCGACCGGCGCGCTAGGGCGGACAGGAATCCCCGCAGGTGGTGGTAGCCGCCCCACTGATCGCGATCCCGCATGCGGCTGGCGGCGAGGGGAATGATCGTGAGGGCGAGAAGGAGACTCGTGAAGAGGGACGCAATGACCGGCGCGGCGAATTGGCGCATGTAACTGGCCATCTCCCCGGTTTGCATATAAAGCACGGGAATGAACACCACCACGGTCGTGCAGGTGGCCGAGGTGATGGCCAATCCTACCTCTGAAGCGCCCTCGCGCGCGCTGGTTATGGGATCCTCGCCGAGTTGCCTGCGCCGAAAGATGTTCTCCATCACCACGATGCTATTGTCTACCAGCATCCCCACCGCGGTGATGAGGGATATCATCGTGATGAGATTGAGGGTCATGCCCGCGAAGAACATGAACAAAAGCCCGCCCAACAACGAAGCGGGGATGGCCAGGGCCACCAACAGGGTGGGCCGGATGCGCAGCATGAAGAGAAACAGCACGGCGAACGCGAGCATACCGCCGTAGCGTCCCGCGTCCACCAGCCCATCCAGCGCGCTGAGAATGATATCGGACTGGTCGAAAAACTCGAACACATCCATGTCCTCATACTCGGGCTCGGTCTGGATTTGTTCGAGTTCATCTTGAACCCCTTGGCACACGTCGACAGTGTTCGCCTCGGCTTCCTTTTGAATCAGCACAAAGGCGCCGCCCTTGCCGTCAATGGTCTGGACGCTTTCCCGCTCTTCCGGGCGATAGCGGACATCCGCCACGCTGCGCAGACGCATGTTGTTGGGGCCGATGACGAGATTCTCAAGCTCCTCCACGGTGGACCACTCGTTCGACGCCCGCGCGTAATAGCGGGTTCCCCCGTCGGTCAAGGCGCCCAGGGAAAGGTTCACGCTGCTCTCCTGCAATTGCCCCACGACCTCGTACAGACCGAGATTGGCGCGGCGCAAGGCGTCTTGGTCAAATTCGACAAAGACCTCCCGTTCTCCGCGCGCATGAAGCATCACGTCCGCCACACCCTCGATCCGTTTGAGGCGCGGTTCGATGTTTGTTCGGAGCCGGTGGGCGAACGCCTCGTCGTCCTCAGGGCTGAACAAACTGAACGCCATGACCGGCATGGCCTCGGCGCTGAAGCGTCGCAGCATGATGGTGTCCGCGTCCGAGGGGAGTTGGAGCCGAAGCCGTTCAATGCGATCCCGGACCTCCGCGGCGGCGAGGTTCATGTCCGTTTCCCAGTCGAATTCAATCCGGACCTGGCAGCCATCAGTGTCGGAGGTGGTCCGAATTCGCCGGATGTGGGAGAGCGTGCGGAATTCGCCCTCCGCGGGAATGGCGATCTCGTTCTCCACCTGCTCTGGCGTCGCGCCGGGATAGGGGATGACGGCCATGATGAACGGGATGTCCATGGCGGGCAGAAACTCGAGAGGCAAGCGGGTCACCCCAATAAGACCGAAGGCCGCCATGGTCAGGACGACCATGACGGTGGTAATGGGGCGCTTGATCGCGAAGCCTGGAAACGAAAACTTCATTGGGAATCCCGTGCGGCAAAGAGATAGTAGGCCATGGGAATGATGAACAGCGTCAGCACCGTCGCGCTGAGGAGCCCCGCCATGACGGTGATGGCCATGGGCCGCCGCATTTCGGCGCCGGCGCCTGTCCATACCGCCATGGGCACGAGCCCAAGAATGGTGGTCATGGTGGTCATCAAAATGGGCCGCAGCCGGACCCGTCCGCCTTGAACCACTGCCTCCACCTTGCTCAGTCCCCGGGCGCGAAGCTGATTGATGTAATCAATCAGCACGATGGCGTCGTTCACCACGATGCCCGCCACGATGATCCCGCCGATGAACACCACCACGCTCAGACTGAGGTCCATCCAATACAGAGCGTAGATGACGCCGATGAAGGCCAGCGGCACGGCGCACATGACAAAGGTGGGTTGGCCCACCGATTCGAATTGGCAAGCCATCACCACGAACACGAGAAAGATCGCCAGCAACAGCGCAAACTGCAAGCTCTGGTAGGACGTCTCCAATTCCTGTTCTTGTCCGCCCATGAAAAACGAATAATCGGGCGGCCGGTTCACGTTCTGGACACGCTCCATGATATCCGCCGTGACGCTGCCCAAATCGCGGCCTTCGATGTTGCCCGTCACAAGCGCCACGCGCCGCTGGTCAACCCGCCGGATTTCGCTTGGTCCTTCCCTCACCGAGATGTCGGCCACCGCGGAAAGGGGGAGGGGGGGCTCGCCCGAAGCGATGTCGGCCATGCGTAGGTCGGCCACGCTGTTCAGTTGCGCGCGGTGGGTGCGCACGCGCATATCCACTTTGTTTCCCGCCATGTCAAAACGAGTGGGGACATCGCCGCGGATCTCGGTGCGGAGCTTTTCGGCGATCGCTTGGGGTTGAAGGCCCTTCTCGGCCAAGAGATGCCGGTCGAACTCGATGATGATTTCGGGATACCCTTCCCGTATGCTCAGCTCAAGATCCCGCAGACCTCGCACGTCGCGAATGGCGGTCATGGCTTCTTGCCCGAGTTCCCGGAGCGCCATGGGGTCATCTCCGCGAATTTGCAGCTCCACGGGTGTACGGAAACTGAATAGGGTCGGCAGGGTGAACGCGATCTCGTCGGGCGATACGCGCCCCGCTTGACGCCGCAAGTTCTCGATAATGGCGTCTTGATGCCGGGCGTTTTTTTCGGGATCCCTGAGGCGGATGACGAATTCCGCCACGTTTTCGCCACGCCGGTCGCCGGAGCCGGCCTCGTCGCGTTCCTCGCCCACCTTCATGGCCACGGTGTCCACTTCGGGAACGGCCATGGCGAGCCGCTCGATAGGGCGGGCCCTTCGCTCGGTTTCTTCCAAACGCGTGCCCGGCGGCGCTTCGACGCGAATGCCAAACTCGCCTTGTTTAAGCGGGGGGATCAGCTCGCGGCCCAGGGAAAGCGCCGTGTCTCCGGCGTGAATACCTATCAGCACCACCGCGCCCAATATCACCGGGCTGAACCGCAGCCCGTGCCGGAGCGTTACGGTGTACGCGGCGCGCAGGCTCTCGAAGCCGTATTGAAACAGTTGCAGCGGAACCCACAGGATGATGTGGAGCGTCTTCGCAATCGCCCAGATGACCACGAGCAGCCCGCCACACACCACGAAGCCCGCCGTTAGCAGCACCGTGAGCAATGTGGTGAGCAGGACCTGGGAAACAAACAAGAGCGCGAGCACGGGCAAGGCCAACACGCCCCCGGCCGCCCGTAGCCAGCGCCGCAGGCCGGGGTCGCTGTCGCGGCCGCGAATCGCGTCGCGGGCCGGTTCGAAAGTGCTGCGAACGACTTCGGTGAACCAGTCGCGAGCGTAACGCGCACCTGCGGGTCCCACTTGGATAAGGGCCTGCAAGCGGGTGAAACCTTGCTCCCGCCGGGCTTCCCGATAGGCCCGCAAGGGCCAGATCACATTGCGCTGCGTCTGGACCGCGAGTCTCTGCCGTGAAGCGATCATGGGGATCAGGAACAAGGCCACGAGAAGCGAGGCGAGGAGCGAGAACGTTACCGTGAGCGCTTGGTCCCGGAAGATCTGGCCCGCGATGCCCTCGACGAAAACGATGGGGAAGAACACGGCTACAGTGGTTAATGTCGAGGCGGTTACCGCGCTGCCCACTTCGCTCACACCCCGTTCGGCGGCGTCGCGGATCTCGTCTCCTTCCTCTTTGCAGCGGAAGATGCTCTCAAGCACGATGATCGAGTTGTCCACGAGCATCCCGATGCCGAGCGCCAGACCGCCCAGCGACATGATGTTCAGGCTGATGTCCCCCATGAACATGGGCACGAACGTGGCGATGATGGAGATGGGAATGGCCACGCCGACGATAAGGGTCGGCCGGAGTTCCCGCAGAAAGCAAAACAGGACAATAAGGGCCAGCGCGCCGCCGATAAGCGCCGTGTGCTGCACCTCCCGGATAGAGTCGATGATGAATTGGCTCTGGTCGCTGATGATGGTGAGTTCGGCCCCCTCGGGCAGATGCCCCCGCAGCGTCTGGGCCAACTCGCGTTGCCGGATGGCCTCGTCGTCTAAGCCTTGTTGCGTGAGCCGAACTTGGCGCATGGCGCGGTTCAGCTGTTCCCCGAATCCCATGGGACGGTCAAACCCAAACAAGTCCTTCAGGGTATTGGCGACTTCCACCGTGTTGGCGTCGCCTTCCTTAAAGATCTCGAGTTCGACCGCTTCGCGTCCGTTGACGCGCACAATGGTATCTTGATCTTTCTCTCCCAACTGCACCGCGGCTACATCGCGCAACGGAATCGTGTGTTCGCTGGGATTGACCAGAATGGCCGAGCGGATTTCCTCGATGGTTTGGAACTCGTTGAGCGTGCGAACCAGATACTCGGTGCGTCCCTCGCGCAGCCGGCCGCCGGAAAGGTTGATGTTCTGTTGAGCCAAGCTGTTCGCCACGTCATCCGGCGCCATCCCCAGATCTTTCAGCCGGGAGGAATCCGCCAGAATGGAAACTTCTTCTTCCTGGCCGCCCGTGATTTGAACTTGCGCGATGCCGAGTTCCGCTTCCAGGTCGCTCTTGATGTAGCGTTCAGCAGCCTCGCGGATGCCTGTGAGTTCGCCGCCGCCCTCGCGGGACGCGAATGCGGTACCCTCCTCCTCTGGCGGGGGCGTGATTGCGATGCGCATAATCGGGTCGAGGGTGGGATCAAAGCGGAGGATCACGGGGTTTTGCGTCATCTCAGCGGGCGGGTCAAAGAGGTCGAGCTGATCGCGGACATTCTGCTGAGCCGCGTTCATGTCCGTGCCCCACGTGAATTCCAAAACGATCTCGGACATGCCGGGCGAGGAAATGCTCCGGATCTCAGACATCCCTGTCACGATGCTCAGCGTCTCCTCGAGGGGGCGCGTGACAAGCTCCTCCACGTCCTCCGGCGCGGCGTCCTCGTATTCGGTGCGCACCGTCAGGGTGGGATAAGAGATATCCGGCATGAGATTGATGGGAAGCTGCTGGTACGAGTTCCAACCAAACACGGCCAGCGTAAGGAATATCATGGCCGTCGTCACGGGACGCCGGATGGCCAGGCGGTACTGGGACCCGTCACCGGAGGTGGGGGACGATCGCTCGGAAACTTGAGTCATGAATGCATTACCGGGGTTTTAGGGGATGGGTCTCCGCTGTATGCTGGGCGCCCGTGAAAACCGTTTGAAAAAGGATATGGGATCGGCCATGCTTGGCCTTAAGACGGCGTGACGCCAGACGTTGTCTACTCTTCTTCGAGCGCCTCTTCCTCTTCTTCCTGACGTTCACGGCCTGCGGCGCGCATTTCACGCGCGCGCTCCAGGGCCTCATCCGCGGGCATCCGGATGCCGCTTTCCAGCGCTTCCGCCTCTTCTTCGGAATCCATGATGCGCACGTCGGCTCCGTGACGCAGATTGTGATGGCCCATCGTCACCACCCGGCTGTCCTCGTTCAATCCTTCGACGACCTCCGTGTAGTAACTGTCCTGAAGACCCGTCTCGATCTCCGTCCGCTTGGCCACGAGCCGTTCCCCGAATTCCTCAATAAAAGTCTCGGTGGGTTCATCGCTTTCCAACTCGTGTTCAGACAACGCGTCATAAGGCGCTACTTCGTAAACGTATTGCCGGCCCGCCTCTTCCAGAATGGCGTCGCGCGGAATAAGAAGCGCGTCCTCCCTCGTGGTCATTACGAGCTGAACTCGGGCGAAGGCCGCCTGCAACAAATCCTCAGGGTCCGCGTCTTCAAACTGAAGCGTCGTGCGCACCGTTCCAGAGGCGGGCTCCACGCTTGGATTAATGCGGCTTACGGTAGCCGTGAACGTGCGATCCGGAGCGGCGTCCAAGCGCACGGTCGCTCTTTGTCCCTCTCGCAACCGGCGCATTTCCCGTTCCGGCGCATGGATGACCAACTGGTACGTTTCCGGATCCACGATAGTGCACACGGGGGTCCCAGACGACATCATCATCCCGGGGCGAGCGACGACCTCCGTGACGATACCGCCGAGGGGAGCTTCTACCGTCAGGTCTTCGAGTTGTATCCGCTGGGTCTCCAGACTGGCCTTCCCTTGCTCATACGCGAAGCGCGCATTCTCGTATTCCATGCGCGGCGTGACGCCGGCCTCATACCCGCGGCGGGCGCGCTCGTAGTCGGTCTCGTACTGGCTGACCTGAATCTCTTGTTGACGCAATGACGCCTCCGCCTCGCGTTTGTCGAGCTCCGCCAACACTTGGCCGCGCTCAACCCGGTCGCCTTCCTCCACCAGCACCTCCGAAACGCGTTGAATTGCTTCGCTCATCACCTCTACCTGGTGATCGGCCGTCACGCGGCTCGTGGTCTCGAAGTAGTCGGAGATGCTATCTCGCCGGGGATATTCCGCCCTGACCGGGATGGCGAGCGCGCCCGAGATATCTTCGCCCTCCTCGCCGTCCCCCGCGGCGTCCGCCGATTGATCGGTAAACTGGCAGCCGAGGAGCGTCATCGCCCCCAGCACCGTCACACCGACGAGGGCTAGCTTGTGTATACGTGGCATTTAACCTCCTGACATTGAAACAGCGCTCCAAAAGCATGGGAGCACAGTAAGCGAATTACGCCCGCCGCCAGAACACCGCGAAAACCCTTAAGATGGATGGCCCGAAACGACAGATATTGAGGCCGCGCGGTTCCGCGTGACGCATGCGCGCGTTTTCGCAGCGCGCGGGATGGCTTCGAGGGATGCCCGGCTTAGGGGGCATCCCTTTCAAACATAGACCAAGCGTGGCGCGGAGTGGTTTCACATGGCTGTTCGAAGACGGACAAAGCCGTAGAGGGAGGCCGTAAAGCCGGCATCTTGCCGGTGTTCGTATCCAGTCCCCAAGGCCACGCTACGGCATAAGGACTCCCTTACGCCGCGAGTGGGGGTTATTCGAACTTGCTGGAGGCTGGCGCTTCCTGTTGGGAATCGGCCGCATCGGCGGTTTCGCTGCCGCGCAGCCAGATTCCGCTGCCCCGGCTCTCCACGTTCCCGCCGCTGTCAAAATTGGTGTACGTTCCGTAAAGCCGGTTGCTGGATTGGCGCAAACGCCACATGGTCTCGCCAAACAAGTCCCCGCCTTCCCACACCCACTCGATAAGGCCTTCGTTGACGCTTCCCGTCACGTTGAACGACCGCCGCCGGTCCTCGCCCGCGAAACGCAGCGTCCCCGTGCCGCTAAGCTGGCCGTTCTCGGTGCGGTCCCC
>JAWOFY010000159.1:0-13044 GCA_046497285.1 Candidatus Hydrogenedentota bacterium | reverse complement strand
CGAAGTTTCCTGCTGCGCGGGTTGGACAAAGTGCGAGCCGAATGGAACTGGGTGTGCTGTGCTTACAACCTCAAGATCATCCTCCAGATGGCGCAAAAGCAGGGTATACCCCCCTCCAAACTCGCTCATGTGCTCTCTTTTCCGGCTCAAAACCGCCTCCAACGGCTTATTTTAGGCTTTATACCCAGCCTGATACCCAATCTGACCCGGTCCATGACACCGAGACGGAAATCCGCAAGCATGGTCTGCTTTGCGCCGTAAAAATTACATCGACAGGCCCTTAGAAGGGGGTGGCCCGAAGGGCCGGGGGATGTAACCGCGCGGCAAACCGCCGTATCCGGCAATTGGGGCATCGGATCTGCGGATACCCTCCTGACGGGACGCGGTTACATCCCATTAGTCCCTCTTAATGAGCGAAAAACCACGTTTTGCGCCGATGTATATCCCGAACTTTAGGCAAAAAGCGGCCTCTACTGTACATTTACGTTGAAGAAAGGATAGGTGGATGAAGTTGTTTTTGGCGGGGGCGACTCTGGTGTTGGCTGTGGCGGCCGGATCAAGCAAGGCGGAGGTGTTCGAAGGGGCTGAGTGGTTGCGTAATCCGGTCTTCGAAGGGCTGGAGCCCCTTGACTTCCTTGGGGCGGAAGACGCGCCCGAACCCGCGCAGGATGCCCCCCGCAATGTCCACACGTTGTACCGAAAAACCTTTGAACTCGAGGAAGCCCCTGTCGAAGCTCATTTGCGGTTTTCCGCGAAGGACTACGCCAAGGTCTACATCAATGGAGCGTTTGCCGTGCAGGGCCCCGCGCCCGGATACCCCTTCGCCTATCCCTTTCTTTCCGTGGACGTGACGGATGAGGTCACGCGTGGCGTCAATGTGATTGGCGCCCACAGCTACTATCAGGGGCTGCGCAACCAGGTCTGGCATAGCGGCGACAACCGCGAGGGCCTGGTGCTCGCCCTGGAGCTTCGTTTTCCGGATGGCCGCACGGAACGCATTGTCACCGATGGGACGTGGCGATGCCATAGTTTGGCGGCTTTTCCCGCCAACCGAATCGTCGGCGATGACATCCAGTTCGCCGAGGATGTGGACATGCGGCTCTATCCCCAAGATTGGCGGGCGCGCGATTTCGACGACAGCGCTTGGGACCCGCCGCTCACCGGCGCGCCCGATCTCGTGTTCGTTCCCCCGCTCACGCGGCCGCTCGAAGTCAGGCCCGCCACGCCTGAGCGTATCACTCGACAGGGCGAGGGCCAGTACATCTACGACTTTGGCCACCCCGTGGTGGGCCACACGCGCATGCAGGTGACGGGCGGCGAAGCGGGCGAAACCGTTGAAGTCCGGCACGGGGAGCACCTTGAGGCGTCGGGGCCAGAGACGCAAGACGTCCGCGTCCGCCCGATGTATCAAGAGTTTCCCGTCCTGAGCGGGGCCGGAGACCTCATCGAGTTCCATATGCCGCGCTCCTTTCGTTACGTGGAAGTGGGGAACGCGTCCAGCGCGCCCACGGTGTGGGTGGATGTTCGCCACCATCCTTTCGCGGCTGGCGCCCGCCGGTTCACGGTTTCGGACCCTGTGCTTCAGCGGGCTTGGCGGCTCTGTGTGAACCAGGTCCGTTACGCTTCGCAAGAAGGTTTTCGGAAGTATCCCAGTGTCGACATGAGCCAGCATCTGGGCGAGGCGGTGATCACGAGCCGGAGCCACATGCTGTTGACAGGCGACGTGTCGCTCACCAAGAAAGCAGTGTTCGACTTCGCCAACAGCGCGCGCGGTTCCGGCAGCGTGAAAACGTTTGCTCCAAGCAGTGTTCAACGCGAAATCGCGGAGTACAGTCTGCAATGGCCTCTGATGCTAGACCAGTACTACCGCTATTCCGGCGATCTCGGGTTTCTTCAGCGCATGGCGGACAAGGTCCTCGAAGGACTACACGCCCATTTCGCGCAGTTTGAAAACGAGGAGGGTCTGCTCGAAGGCCTCGGCGAGAAGTCCCTGCTCGCTCAAGACTCGGAACACCACGCCGGGGAAGCCCCGCGGGAGGTGGCGGACTCGGCGAATGCGGTACTGAACGCGTTCTACTACGGCTCGCTTCAGACGGCGGCCGATATCATGCGGCATCTCGGCCGGGATCCGGCGCCGTATCGTGAACGGGCCGCGCGCGTGAAGGAAGCCTGCCTGGAGCAGCTCTACGACGGCGAGCGCCGCCTCTTCCGTGACGCCCCCGGGCGTGACAGCGTCAGCCTGTGCGGCAACGCCCTCGCCCTGCGGTTCGGTCTGGCGCCCAGTGAAGCGGAGCCCGCCATTCTCAGCCTCATCCGCGAAAAGGGCCTGAATTGCGGTCCCGATTTCGCGCCCTATGTCATTGAAGCCTGTTTCCGCGCGGGCGCGCCGGATCTGGCGCTCGATCTGATAGCCTTGCGTGAACCCTCGAACGCGTATGCCCGCCAAGACACGAGATGGCGTCACCCCGCGGGCGCGAGCCCCGTCTATCTCATCGCCGAGTATCTGCTCGGTCTTCAACCCGGCGAACCGGGTTGGGAGCGGTTGCGCTTCGCCCCCGAAATGAGCGAGCGGCTGGAATCCGTCGAACTGGAAATCCCCTTGCCGGAGGGGCGCAGACTCTCGGCGCGGTACGGCGCGGCGAACGGCTTTCACCTGACGGTCCCCGAGGGAATGGAAGTCGACGTGGTTCCGGAGGATGTGGATGTGACCATTGAGCACAACAGCGCCTACGCGCGCCAGCTTGAGGCTACGGATAGGGCGTTTCTTCAAGAACAGGGGTGGGACGAATACGCCGGCGATGGGCTAGGCGTTTGGATCTCTGTCGAGGAACAACGCATGCGGCTGGTTGAGGAGGGCCGTGTCCTGTGGGATGTCCCGTGCGGCACGGCTAGCCGCGGCACGGGACAGCAGAGCGGGAGTGGCCAGACGCCTCTGGGTTGGCACACCGTCGAGGAGAAATTCGGGGCCGGCGCGCCGTGGGGCCAGCGTTTCATTGCCCGGGCGCCCACGGACACCATCTGGTCCTATGGCGACGACGTCGAAGAGGACATGGTGTTGAGCCGCATCCTATGGCTTGGCGGTCTCGAGGAAGGCAAGAACAAGGGGGGCGACGTCGATTCCTATCATCGCTACATCTACATCCACGGCACCAACGGCGAGAATATCATCGGAATGCCTTCCTCCATGGGCTGCATCCGGCTTACCAACGACGACGCCATCACGGCCTTCGAGCGCATCCCCCTTGGAACCCCTGTACTACTAACCGAGCGCGAATAGAAGGGAAGGCCCCATCTCCGAGATTCAGAGGACACGCGCCTGAGGCCTTTCTATCTACGGCGGCGGGGGCCGCGTCTGCGTTGATTGGGATGTTTGCGTTTCGATGTGTTTCGGCGGGTTTCGGGACGCTGCTCCACCTGGCTTGGGGGTTCTCGGTGAGCCGCCGGATGCATGGCCGCGGCGGGTTGGTTCTCGTCCAGCACGTTGATGCTCTCGCAGCGGGGGCAGTTGGACATGCGCTCGGCGTTTTCGTCGAGATAGGTATACCCGCAGTAGAGGCACTTCCAAAGATGTTGCCTGCCAAGGTCGCGCCGGTAGCGTTGGCTCGTGGTTTCGGTATAGATCCAAATCACCATGGCGCCTAACGCAATCAAGAGGCTGTAGACCGCCAAAGCCGTGGTAAGGGGAAGCGGAATCATGGCCGTGGGGGATCTCCTGACAAGGTGTAACTGGCCAATTGCGTGTCCGGCTGGTTGGCGTTATGCGGCGCAAAGCGATACCGCAGCAATTGCCGGCCTACCTGTGACACCAGCTCCGAATCCCCCTCGGCCGGGGAGATGACCTCCACCACGCGGCCCTCGGCATTAACGCGGATGATAAACGTCATGGGCTGTAACGCGGCGGGCTGCAACCCCCATAGCGCGTCGATGGGGGGCGCGAATATCAGCTGGCGATCCTTGGGATCCGAGAGCCATTCGATGCGCGCTTTGAAGTCCGGAGCGGGATGGGTAAGCACCTCCGGAGGGGCTTTGCTGACATTGCTGCGTTCCGATAGAAACGGGAGGCGCGTGAGGGTATGGCCGAAGCGTTCAAGCTCTTGGCCAAACCGAGCCCAGGAGTCGCCGGGATGGGAGGAGCTGTGGCGGCGGTAACGGGACTCGGCGTCGGCCCCCATCTCGCGAAGCCTCAAGCGGTCAAGGTCGGCGAACTCAAGGCGGGGCAGTTCAATCGAGGGCAGGGAAGGCGCCGCGAAACGTTCGTCATTCTCGCTGCCAAAGGACGGGCTGTCTGCGATGCCTGGGGCCAGTTCTCCCTGCGTGGGAAGATCGAGGCTGTCCGCGCTGTCGGAGAAGCTTGCCGCCTGGTTGCGGGCGTTCACGTCCACAATCTGGAAGTCGTAGTACTCATGCTCCTCCCTGGGAAAATAGATCCCAATCGAGAACAATGTGACCATCGAGAGATGCAGCAGCCCCGAGGCCCCCAGCGCTATGAGGAAAACGCGGTCTCGCATCATTGCCCACCTCTCAGTCTCCCGCCTCCCCGGGAGCCTGCGCGGCTATGCGGAAGCGGGTAATGCCCACGCTGTTGGCCACGCCCAATACTTCGACAAACCGTCCATGGGGGACTCGGGCGTCCCCGCGGATCAGCAGGCGGACCTCGTCGGCCTCCGAGCGATGCTCCGCCAAGATGCGCGAGAGTTGCTCCATGCTGTCAACGGCGACGTCATCCACGTAGATGGGGCCGCCGCCCCCTGGTCCAGCGGCGCCGTACTGGAGGGTGACGGTAATGTCGCGTTGCTCAAATCCCTCCGCGCCTTCCGCTTGGGGCATTTCAATGGGAATCGAGGATTGCACGACAAAGGTGGCGGATAGCATAAAGAAGATCAGGAGCTGAAATACCACGTCGATGAGCGGAGTAAGCTCCACGTTCGCCCGGACTCGCGGGTTGGCTTTGCGCGGCCGCTTGAGTTTCATGAGGGCCTCCACTGCTGGAGGCTGGCGTGCGCCATGCGCCTAGATTTCATATTCACCCCTGTCTTGGGTCAGCAACTCAACCAATTCCGAGGAGCTGACTTCCATTTCCAGGATCATATTCTCCACGCGGGAAACGAAATAATTGTAAATGACGAGCGTGGGGATGGCCACGGTGAGCCCAGACGCCGTGGTCACCAGCGCGTTGCCAATGCCTTCGGCCAAATCCGACGGATTCACCTGGCCTTCTTTGTCTTGAATCTCCGCGAACGCCTTGATCATACCAGCCACTGTGCCCAAAAGTCCCAGCAGGGGAGCGATATTCGCGCACGTGGCCAAGGCCGACATGTATCGTTCAAGGCGGGGGATTTCGAGGTGGCTCGCGTCCTCGACCGCCTCCCGGATTTCGTCCTTGCTGCGGTCATGCTTGAGTATGCCGGCCTTGGTGATGCGCGCGATGGGGCCATCGGTCTCCTCGCAGATTTCGATGGCCTCCTGCGTGCGATTTTGCCGCAGGACCGTGCGTATCGTATCCATGAACTCGCGCGTGTCGATCTTGGCCCGCCGCAGCGTGAAAAAGCGTTCGATGGTGATCGCCAGGGCCACCACGGAGCATAGCATGATGGGGAACATTAGTATGCCCCCCCGGAAAATCACTTCGTAATATTCGTACACCGCTTGGCTGGCCTCCTGTTTTTCCTATGCAATACGCGCTCTGGAATTCGATTGGCCGGGGGTCATGGCGCCGGCGAGGCGGCGGAATAGGCCGGCAAGCAACGCGTATTCGAGCAGGGTCAAAACCCGATCGCACAACGCTGAATCATAAGGTTAGGCCCCCCGTATCCACACGCGCGCCGGTTTTCCTAACAAATCCGGCTTTCGGCCGGCGGAACTAATGACATACGAGTGTGCCCAGACCTCGGACGGTGAAAATCTCAAGGAGCAGCGCGTGTGGGGTGCGGCCGTCAATGATGTGCGTCTTTCGGACCCCATGGTGCAGCCCTCTGAGGCAGGCGTCCACTTTGGGGATCATGCCACCCGCAATGACCCCCTGTTCCTTTAGGCTCTTGACTTCCTTATAGCGGAGTTGATGGATTAGCGAATCCTCGTCGTTCATGTCCCGCAAGAGCCCCGGCGTATCCGTAAGAAACAAGAGTTTTTCCGCTTGCAGCGCCGCGGCCACCTCCCCCGCCGCCGTGTCCGCGTTTACGTTCCACGTGTTTCCTTCAACGTCCGTCGCGATAGGGGCGATGACGGGGATGAATCCCGCCCCGCAAAGGATATCCACTATTTTGGAGTGGACGCCGGTGATCTGGCCCACGTGGCCAATATCCGCCTCCTCCTCCAGTTCGATCTGTTTCCCATGCAAAAGGTTGCCGTCCTTGCCTGTGAGGCCCACCGCGTTGCCCCCCGCAAGGTTCAGCAAACTCACCAATTCCTTGTTGATGTGACCCGCCAGCACCATCTCCACCACCCGCATGGTCTCGGCGTCGGTTACCCGCAGCCCTTTCTCGAACCGGGGCGTGATGCCGAGCAGGTTCAGGTTCTCGTTGATGGCGGGGCCGCCCCCATGGACGATGACCGGGTTCATGCCGACATAGCGCATCAGCACCACGTCCTCGGCCGTGCTCTTGCGCAGGACGGGATTCTGCATGGCGGCGCCGCCGTACTTGATCACGATGGTTTTACCCTCAAACTCGCGGATGTAGGGCAAAGCCTCGACCAGCGTGGCGGCTTTTTGGATGAACTGTTGGAGGTCGGCTTCGTGCATCTTGGCTGTCATGAGCGGTAGTCCGCGTTGATTCGGATGTACTCGTGGCTGAGATCCGTGGTCCAGAAGACCGCTTCACCCGGGCCGGTTCCGATGTCCACCGTGAAGGTAAAGGTCTCGCGCTGCATTAGGGCTTGCGCCTCCTCGTCCACGTAATCCGCCGCTTGCCCCTGCTGCACTAGGAGCATGTCGTTCAGCCAAATGGCGAGCGCGCCGGGATCGAACTCAACGCCGGCGTAGCCCGCGGCGCAGGCGATGCGGCCCCAGTTGGGGTCCTCGCCATGGAAAGCCGTCTTACAGAGTTGCGAACAGCCGATGGCGCGCGCTACGCGCCGGGCCTCGGCATCCGACGCCGCGCCCCGCACATGAAGCGTCACCAGCTTCATCGCCCCTTCGCCATCCCGTACGAGTTGTAGGGCCAAGTCGCGGCACAGGGCGCCCAAGGCTTCCCGGAACCGCTCGCCATCGGGCGTTCCCGGCTCGATGCGGGCTTCGTCCGCGGCGCCGTTGGCCAGAATCAACACGGTGTCGTTCGTGCTGGTGTCGTTGTCGACGGAAATGCTGTTAAAGGAGTTGTCGACGGCTTCCGTGAGGAATCCGTGAAGCGCATCGTGGGATATGGCGGCATCTGTCGTCACGAAAGCCAGCATGGTGGCCATGTGGGGCGCCAGCATCCCGGCGCCTTTCGCGATGCCGCCCAGACGGACCGTTGCTCCGCTTTCCAATGAAATCTCAAGCGCGGCTTCCTTGGGCACGGTGTCCGTCGTCATCATGGCCTCGGCGCACGAGCGGCTGCCATATTCCGACCGGTTCGCGGCCGCCTGGCCAATCCCTCGCTCAATGCGCTTCATGGGAAGCCGCGCGCCAATCAGGCCCGTGCTGCACACCGCCACCAGCTCCGGTGCGATGCCCAGCTTCTTTGCCGTGACTTCGGCCGTGGTGCGGACGTCCTCGTCCCCCTCGGGGCCCGTGCAGGCGTTCGCGTTGCCGCTGTTCACGAAGATGGCCTGGACTTGGCCGCGCGAGCAACAGGCTTGGCACCACGTGACCGGCGCGGCCTTCACGATATTGCGCGTGAATACGCCCGCGGCCGCCGCGGGACCGTCGCTCACGATCAAGCCGCAATCGAGACGGCTTGTTCCGGGTTTGACGCCCGCTCCGGCCACGCCCGCCGTATATCCCTTGGGCGCGCAGACGCCGCCCTCCACCGCCTTCATGGCGCCATGCCCCCGGCGCGGAGGCCGGCGGACTCATCCAGCCCGAACATGACGTTCATGCACTGAACCGCCATGCCGGAGGTCCCGCCCATGAGATTGTCGATCGCGCTCACTACGATGAGATTCCCCGTGCGTTCATCCCAGACCCATCCGAGGTCGCAGAAATTGCTGCCGCGGACATAGCGCACCTCCGCCGGTTTGCCCGCGCCCAATACGCGTACAAAAGGCTCTGATTCGTACGGGCGGAACGCCGAAGCCACATCAAAGGGCTGACGCGGCCGGAAGGTTATCGTGGTGAGGATGCCGCGCGTGAGCGGCGCCACATGCGGCGTGAACTGCACCTGGGCGCGATTGCCGAGGGCCTGCTCGATCTCGGGGGTGTGCTGATGGACGGCGAGCTTGTACGCGCGCAGGTTCTCGTTCATCTCGGGAAAGTGAAAGCCCTCGCTCAAGGAGCGGCCCGCCCCCGAGACTCCGCTGACCGCGTCCACCACCACGGGAATATCCGTCTCCACGGCGTCCAGCAACGGGGCCAAAGGGAAAAGGACCGATAGGGGGTAACATCCCGGAACGGCTACAATCCGCGCGTCTGCGATGGCCTGCCGGTGAAAAGCGGGCATACCGTATACCGCTTCGCTTAGCAGTTCCGGCGCCGGATGTTCGGCCTTATAATACTGCCGAAACAGCGCGGCATCCTTCAACCGGAAATCCGGCCCCAAATCGAGTACGCGAATCCCCGCCTCATGGAGATCGCGCACAAAAGGCGCGGACTTCGTACCGGGCACCCCCACGATCACCACATCGCACCGTTCGGCCAGGCTCGCCGCGTCAAAGGCCTCCAACGGAAGCTCCACAAGGCCCCGGAAAGCAGGCAACACATCGCTGACCTGTTGACCAGCGGCGCTTTCCGACACCATGGCCACGGCTTCCGCTTCGGGATGCGCCACGACCAGGCGCAACAGCTCTCGCGCCCCGTAACCCGTCGCGCCCACTATACCAACTCGAATCACATGAACCTCCGCATTAAATGGCCCGATTATAGCGGGGACAGAGGAATCAATCAAACTATGCCGCCTGCGGAAGGCTTCCGGAGAAAAGCGAACCCAGGTGAATAGCCGCCCATGTTGAGGCAAAAAGGGAGTGTTTGTTGGGCTTGGGGTCGAGTAATACTATATATACCGACAAAAAGATGCGGGCGTCATGTTAGCCGCGCTTTCACCTAGAAAAAGGACAGGCGCGAGTTGATTTCGTAACATCCCCGGCTCTTTGGGCCATCCCCTTCAAAGGGAGTATCTTATCCCCGTTTTAAAGGAGGAGTAATTCGTTCTCGCTTTTCCCGGATGGATGCTATATAGCGCCACGGGCGTGCGGTCCCGCTTTATTATTCAATAAACGTGTCGAGTTCCTCTAAGATCTTCTGGCTGATCTGTTTGCGCAAATGCTCGGGGATCTTGTAATGCCCCTCTTTTTCGAGCAAATCCATCGTGCGCGCGCACACTTTGTAGGCCAGGTCCTGTACTTTCATGCGATCACCTCTTCCTAATGCCACGGCGCCGGCGTGCGTACCGGCGCCGCGGGTTTATCCTGGATTCTCATTCACGGATTGGCCAGGTCTTCTGGGGATTGGAACGCAGCGGGCCCGACTAACCGATAGTCACCCGGTTCTGGCCGTTTTGCTTGCTCGTCTGTAGAAGTTCCTTCGCCCGGGTTATCAGCTCATCCGGCGTATCCCCGTTGTGGGCGCCAGCGGCCCCAATCGAGACGGTTACGCTAAGCATCCGCCCGTGAACCTCGTAGTTCGATTTCTCCACCATGAGCCGGAGGGTGTTCGCGATGGTTTCGGTTTCGCTGGAGGTGATGTTGGGAAGCACGGCGACGAATCGCTCGCTTCCCCATCGGCCCAGCAGATCGCAGCTCCGCATGGCATTGGCGAGGGTTCGGGCCGTGATGGAGAGGACCTTGTCGCCGGCCTTATGCCCATGGGCCTCGTTGATCCCGTCGAAACCGTCAATGGCCATGAAGAGCACCGACAGGCGGCCGCCTTCGTGATTAAACTCCTCGACACGCTGCCGCAGCATCCGTTCGGTGTACGGCCGGTTCGCCACCTTGGTCAGGCTACAGGTCAGGGCGGGGATTTCGGAGTCCCGGAGCCGCCGAAGGGCCGCCATATCCGCCGTGTTGTCCTCAAACGATTGGATGGCCCCCGTGATTGCTCCCTCGTCGTCATGGATAGGAGTCACCCTGAGCTGGACGGGAATGCGGTATCCTTTCTTGTGAAGGAGATAGACGTTGCATTTCCGTTCCTTGCCGTCGCGCATGGTGGCCGCTAAGGGACAGCGGTTCTGACACAGAAGATTCGCTTGCTCGTTCACGTGCATGAGGATGTTGTCGGAACAGCTCTGTCCCGCGACTTCGGATTCCCGATAGCCGGTCAATCGCTCGGCGCCCCGGTTCCAGTATTGGATTCGCCGGTGGCGATCAACGATGTAGACTCCCTCGAAGAGGTTATCGAGCAGCGTCTTGAGAAGCTGCGGCGTTTCTATCATGGTGGACACGTTCATAGGATTCATCTCATCAATTGGACGGCGGTTCCACGGAAACCGGCACGGCCAGCTTACTCCGGAAAACGCGAGACCGCCGTGCTGCTTCTGCCAGTACACGGGATATGGGCCTGCTTGCATCTTCGCGTAGTGTAACAAATTGGCCGACTCGTGCAAACTGGAAAGAAGCCAACGAACTGATGGAGATGAAAAGCGGACGGGACGGTCCCCAGCGTTCTGGAGATCGCCCCGCCCGCGGATCCGCGTCCAAGAAGGCGTAGGGTTAGAGTTCCGCCAAATCACGCGCCACATCGGTCTGGTAGGCTTGCCAGGCGGGCACGATACCCGCCAGAATCCCGACCACCGCGACGGCGGCGAAGGCGGTGAGCATTTCGGCAGTGGGAAGGCCCCACACATTGATGACCAAGCCGTAATTCCATGTCAGTTGCAAGCCAACGAGCCATGAGGCGATGTTTCCGAGGAGCCAGCCGCTCACAATGCCCAACACCGTCACGAGGAAGGCTTCGATCAGAACCGAGCCGACGATTTCCGGCGCCGACGCGCCCAGCGCCCGCATAATGGCCAAATCCCGCTTGCGCTGCAGGATGCTCAAGTACAGCCCAATAAGGATGGATAGGGCTGCGATGATTACCACAAGGTAACCAATGGCGAGCAACACGCCTTGGATCGTGCCGAGCAGATTCTCGTAGAGGTCCCAGATTTCCATGACGGGAATGGCGGCCATGGCGCGCAAGGAGTCGTTGAACTCCGAACGAACAGAAAACCGGTCCGCTGGGGAATGTAGACTAACGAGCACGGAAGTCACTTCGTCCGCCATCAAGTCCGCGGCATCGCCACCGGGATCGGCCTGTGCCTCATGCGCTTGGCCATCATCGTGCTCATGGTTGTGCGCTTGGCCGTCATCGTGTTCATGGTTGTGATCGTGGCCGTGGTCATCCCCATGGTCGTGACCGTCATCATGGTCATGCACTTTCCAAACGGATTCCAGCGTGGTATAGATGGCCCGGTCATTGGGCGACTCCGTTGTGTCGAGGATCCCCACGACCTCATAGGGGTGGGCGTCGTGCGTCTGGGCCATGTGCTCGGGCATTTCCATGAACCCGTGGGTTCCCGCAAACGTGTCACCGATTCCGAGACCGGTGCGGCGGGCCACCATGCTGCCGATCACCGCCTCGAAATCCTCTTCGAAATACCGTCCATCGGTAATCGAGAAAAGGGGCTCCTCCCGAACATGTTCGGGAAAGAAATCAAAAAGCTCCCGGGTCGTTCCGACGATGCGGTAACCCTCATACGTGTCGCCTAGCCCAATGGGAAAGGCCTGATTCACGGCCTCGTGATCCCGGACGTATTCATACTCGTCGTAGGCTATGTTGCCGGTCGGGGTATCCATGAAATAGACGCTGCTCAACACCAACTGCAAGGGGCTTCCGGCCGCGCCCACGACGAGGTCGTAGAGCTGGCCTTCCTCGACGAATCGTTTCTCCGTTTCGTCGCGCAGGGTGAACACGCCCGTGATCAAGGCGACCCCCAAGGCGACCGAGAGGACCGTCAGGATGGTGGTTAGCCGGCGGTTCCACATGTATTGCCATGCCATGCGCCACAAGCTCATAGGTTCGTCTCCTTAATCAGCTCGGAACAGTCGAACTGTTCGTTCAGCCGTTTCGCCAGCTCCTGCTCGTGGGTCACCATGAGCAACGTCACCCCTTCCTCCCGGCATAGATTCAGCAATACATCCATTACCGCGGCCGATGAACGCGGATCCAGACTGCCCGTTGGTTCGTCGGGCGCCACGATCTTTTGCTTATCGGCGAGCGCCCGCGCGATGGCGACCCGCTGCCGTTCGCCGACGCTGAGGGAGGCCGGTTTGCTGTGGAGACGGTGCGCCAGTCCAACGCGATCCAACAGTGCGATAGCTCGGTCTCTCCATTGCGAGGCGGGCAAGGTGTCGCTGAACCGCATGCCCACCATGACGTTCTGCAACGCCGTGAACGGGGCCAGTAGATTGAAGGTCTGAAAAATGAAGCCATACCGTTCGCCCCGGAACCGGTCGAGCTGGCCTTCCCTGAGGGACGAGATATCCGTCCCGTCCACGGTGATGTGGCCGGCGTCGGGCCGAAGCAACCCGGAGATGAGGTTCAACAAGGTGGATTTGCCGCAGCCGCTCGGCCCCCAAAGGGCCATTTGGGCGCCTTCGGGCGCGTGGAACTCCTCGCAGACGAATTCCACGCCCGGTCCAAGCACGCGGCGGCATTGTTCGACGGTTACCATGCATGTCCTCCTATGGTTATGATGAATGCCTGTACCGGCGGCCGCCGATGGGCCGCGCTGGGCGGGTTATGGTCCCGCCGAAGCAGGATAGCACTGTTGCGAGCGCTGTATCAATAGGGGCGCGGGGCGCGTTGATCGCGGGCGGTGATCAGGCGTCCAGCGTGTCGAGCGCTTCTTGGACGCGGCGGTGGATGACGGCGGTCCCCGCCCAGGGCCTCCGGGTCCAACTCGACCAGCGCCTGCTGGTAGAACTCGGTGC
>JAWOFY010000064.1:0-4227 GCA_046497285.1 Candidatus Hydrogenedentota bacterium | reverse complement strand
TTTACGAATTTGGGTTCGGCTTCTTGTTCGTCTGAAAGAAACGCCCAGGTTTCATCGAGCCTGCCGGGATGAAGGTCGCAGAGATGCGTGAGCTGCGCGCCCTCGCTCATCATGCCGCCGGTAACGCTGCGGCCTCGGCTGCCGCACCCTATTAAGGCGATCCCGATGCGATCGTTCGCGCCAAAGACCGTCTTTTTGGCCATCGCGCCCGCCACCATGGCGGTCGCGCTGCTTCCTAGAAATTGCCGTCGCGTCAATCCCATGGTTGATTCCTCACCAGCTTTCGTTTGCGTCATGCGTCCATGCGCTGGCGCGTTTCCGTTTGCGGGTCACGAATACTCGGCACATCCCACAATTCAAGAATGGGCCGAGTACGAACGTAAAGGGACCTAGACCTCATCTGGCACGGCGAATTCCTCGCGTTCGGGCGGCCGAATCATGGCGTTCGCCTCGTCGTTGTCGAACGCCCCGGTTTCCGGGTCATAGTTCAGCGAGATGTTGCCGAGACGATGGGCGATGTTGGCCATGTGGATCATCACGTTGCTGGCGTGCGCCAGCGAGATGTCCGCCGTGGGCTTTTCGCGCGTCCGGACGCAGTTCAAGAAGTTTGCAAAGTGATCCCAGCACCCGTAGCCGGTGGGGCCGGGATTGCCTTCAAGTTTTTCAATCTCCTCGCCATCCTGTTCGAGGATGCGCACGCCCCGAGCGTGGCGGCCCGCATACATGAAGCGATCCTCCCCGTACAGCTCGATGCGCGTGGCGTTCATCGGCCAGTAGGGAACGGGAATCGGCTGCATGCGCATGTACTCCCGCGCGCCGATGGTTTCAAGCGTCATAATGAAATCGCCGAAGTCCCAGCTCACGGATTCGAAATCCGGTATTTCGGAATCGTCGTCCGGCTGGACATATTGTCCCGCCATCGAACGCACGCTCTTAGGGATCCCCGGGTCATCCATCAACATCAGCGCCATGTCGAGTTGATGCACGCCGTCGATGGCCTGGCCCGCCGCGTTAAACTCCCACAAGTTGTGCCAGCCGTGGTTGAACAGGCGTGGATGGTAGTCCCATTCCGTGGGAACGCGGCCGAGCCACGTGTTCCAATCGAAGCCTTCGGGCGGTTCGCTGGGGTCGCCGAGGTGGAACGGACTGGCTAGAAGCGCGCGGCCGTACACCTTGACCATGGGGATCTGGCCCAACACGCCCTCGCGAATGCGTTCCCGCGCGGTATGTACGTACTCGGCGGAGCGGTTCTGCATGCCCACTTCAATGAAGCGCCCGTGTTTCTCCGCCGCTTCCACCATCTTGCGGGTCTCGTGGATGCTGTGCGAATGCGGCTTCTCCACATACACGTCCTTGCCCGCCTGCACCCCCCGGATAGACGGCAAGGCGTGCCAGTGGTCGGGGGTGGCCACGATCACCGCGTCCACCTCGTCCGAGGCGAAGACTTCGTCCATGTCCTTTACAAACGTGGGCCGCTCATCCTGTTCGTGGGAAAGGTTGTCCCACGTCACCTCAAGGCGTTCGGGATGCAGATCACACAAGTGGGTCAGCCGGGCGCCATTGTTGATCATGCCCCCGGCCACGACCCGGCCCCGGTGACCGCAGCCAATCAATGCGACGTTGACGCGGTCGTTCGCGCCAAAGACCGTGCTCTTCGCCATTGCGCCGGCCACCATGGCGGCGCTGCTGGTTCCTAAGAATTGCCGGCGTGTCAACTCCATGGTTCATTCCTCCAACGTAAACTACTACCTAGTCCGCCGTAAATTTGTGGATGCCGCTATTGTGTTTGACTTGGCCTGAAATGCTGTCACAAATTAATCCATCCCTATGGGGTCATTTAGATGTCCACCCACGCATAAGCCAAGCGTCCAGCATTGATGGTGAACTCCAAGCGGAGCCAATCCATTGGCGTAAAGCCTCGTTGTCGACAACTTTAGCGCTGGCCAAGTACTATGCCCAAGCACAAGTATTAGTTACGCGCCTCTTCCAGCACTTCGTCCAGCCGGACCGGGGCGCCATCGCGCCGTGTGCTTTCTTCCGCCGCTTCCATGAAGGCGAATACGGCTAGCATCTCTTCATCGCTCACAGGGGATTCGCCCGTTCGGAAAAACTCGATGATTGCCTCGGCCTGGCCTTTGTATCCGCCGCCCAGGGTGGCGCTGGCCACCTCATCCGTACCGTATTTCACGCCGCGGAACGGAGCCGCCGCGTTCCGGATGCCGCGGAACGTTCCCACGCCGCCGTCGGCCCAGCGGCCCACCACCAGGTCAGTGTCCTCCGTGTGAACGCGTGTCACTTCGACGCAGTCGGGCCCCATTAGGGTGAAGAGCGTCTCCACCCCATGGACGCCGTACCAGAATAGATCTGGGTGCGTGGGGTCAATGGAGCAAGGCCCGGTCGTGTCCGCGCCGCGCAGCTCGCCCACGTCGAGGGCATCGAATTCCTCCACCGAGTCCCGAAACCGCAACGAGGAACCCGAATACATGGGAACCCCATGCTCGTTGGCGAGGTCCACAAGCTCGACCGCGTCCTCCAGCGAGGCCGCCAACGGTTTGTCAATGAATACGGGCAGGCCCGCCTCGTAAACGGGAATCGCCTGTTCCAGGTGCTTGCGTCCGTCAACGCTCGTCAATAGGATGGCATCCACTTCCTCGCACAACTCCTCGATGGTGTCGTAAAGTTCGACGCCCCAATCCTCTTCGAGTTGTTCCGTATACCCTTCCACCCGCTCGTAGCTCGAGGGAAGGTCATCGCTGCCCCCCTGGTACGCGGCCACCACCCGTCCCCCGGGTACATGATCCGCATGATCCGGATCGTTGAAAATACTGGTGAAAGCGATGACGTGGGAAGTGTCGAGGCCAATAAGCCCCATTTCTAGTTCATCTTCCGCGTGCCCTGTCTGTGCGGCCGCCAACAACAGACCAGTTACCGCGAGTGTCAACATGCGCATGGACGCTCTCCTTATGTTTTGGCTTTAAGAAACTGAAAACAATCCGCTTACTCTCCATGGTTCCCCCTAGTTCATCATGATTCGCTGTCTGTTTTCAAGTGGGAAGGAAGCCTGGTCCGAATCCGCAAAAGCGGCTTGCCGCCACAAGGGTAGCGCCGGTTAAAGTTCACCATAAATGCTGGCCCCTTGTCTTATGCGTTGGGGGACATCTAAATGACCCCAAAGGGGTCGCAGCTGGGGCGCAGGTTTAGAGATGGAAGACCTTCAAAAACCGGTTTGGAACCGCGATCCAATTCAGACGGAATTGGGGTATCAACAAATCTCGGGCGGACGGAGTACTAGAAATAGCAGTTGATGTTGGGTTTGTTGAGGAAAGTGGGTGGCGTTAGCCTTTGCGGACGATGAAAACGTGAGTGGGAATTCATGGCGTTTTGGGGCGTCCATCGGAGAGCGCCTGTAAGAAACCGTGCCGCCCGCCTTGGCGCCACAAGGAAGTGCGTGCAAGGATCCGCCTTCGGCGAGTGTGAATGGCTAGCCGTTTTCTTGTGAGGTGTCGTGGGCGTCATCCGGCGTTCGCCGCCGCAGGGACGCCGCGAAAAACCGCCGGTAGACGCGTATGGAATCGCCTACACGGCGGAAATGCGAGGAAGGGTTCCCTGTTTCGTAGATGGTTTGGATGGGCGCGGGAACCACCCTATACCCCTCGCGGATGGCCTTCACGAGGATTTCCATCTCCGTTTCGTAGCGTCCGCCTTTCACGCTGCGGAGCGTAGCTTCAACGAGCCGCCTGGAATGAAGGCGGTACCCGCATTGCGTGTCCGGCAGTTTGACGCCAAGCAACCAAGCGGACAGGCGCGCGGTGAGGGTGTTGCCCAGCCGGCTGTTCCAGGGCACGCCGGGCAAGTCAAAACGGCGGCTTCCGATGACCAAGTCCGCGGTCTCGTCGATGAACACGCGGTGCAAGGCCGGGAGTTCGCCCGGATCGTGCTGGCCGTCGGCATCAAGAACCGCGACGCACTCTACCGCAGCGCGCTGGAGGGCGGCCGAAAAACCCGCCAAAAGCGCATGGCCTTTTCCGCGATTTGTCGGGAACCGGCGGAGTTCGACATCAAACTTCGCGGTTTCTTCTGGAATAGGGACGGCGCTCCCATCGTCTACAACAATAACGGGCACAGATACTTCGCGCAAGGCTTCTAGGACAGGCATGAGGCGCGGCCCGGCATTATAGCAAGGGATTACCACGCATAAACTATCTGGAAAGGCGCTCTGGGCCGCTG
>JAWOFY010000031.1:0-3583 GCA_046497285.1 Candidatus Hydrogenedentota bacterium | reverse complement strand
TATGAACCTCATCGCGGTGATACCTATGAAGACAGAACAGGCTCGGACCGCTTTGACCCGGTCTGGCTGGACGGATTCAGCTACAACCGGACCGACACGGACGTCAATGACCCCCTGTGGACGCGGGCGGTGGCCCTGCGCAACAACGGTGTGACGGTGGTCTTGGTGAGCTTGGACAGCGTGGGCATCTTCCAAGATCGGTTCATCGACATGCGCAAGGCCGTGGATCCGGGGCTCGGGGTGGATCACGTGGTGTTCTCCAGCACCCATACGCATGCCGCGCCGGACACCATGGGGTTGTGGAGTTATCAGTACGTGATGGATCGGCTCGACGAGGCCTACATGACGCTGGTCCACGATCAGACGGTAGCGGCCGTTGAAGAGGCGGTGCGAAACTTGGAACCGGCTGAGGCGCGCTACGCCCATGTGAAGATCGCTCCCGAAGGTTTCGTGCGGGACTCGCGCAATCCGATTGTGTACGACAGGGTGCTGGGATGCATCCGTTTTATGCGTCAAGACTCGCAGGAGACCATCGCGACCGTTATGAACTGGGGCAATCACCCCGAGGCGCTGGATAGCTCGAACACCGTCGTCACGAGTGATTTCCCGCATTACTGGCGCGAGGCCGTCGAGAATGGCCTTCCCGAGCCCAACGGCATGGAGGGGCTTGGCGGTATCAGCGTGTTTTTCCAGGGGATGTGCGGCGGGCTCATGACGCCGCTCGGCATTGAAGTTCCGCACCGCTCCGGAGAACGCTCCGTGTCCGAGAACTCTTTCGAGAAGGCGCGGTACCTCGGAGAAAACCTCGCCATGAAGACGGTCGAAGCGCTAACCGGCCCAGATGTCCAGACCATGGAGCGTCCCCGTCTGGGCTTCGCCGCCAAGACCGTCTACGTTCCCATCGAAACCCCTCAATTTCAGTGGGCCGTGAAGCTCGGCGTGCTGCACCCCGGCTGGTTCTGGGGTGATGCCCGGACCGAGATCAACGTCATCCGGCTCGGCGAGGTGGAGATCCTCACGACGCCAGGCGAATTGTATCCCGAGATCGGCGACGGCGGCGTCGATTCGCCCAAGGGCGCCGATTTTCCGGGCGAACCCGTGGAAACCCCGCCGTTGCGCGGGGCCATGGAGGGCGAACTGAACCTGGTCTTCGGGCTCGCCAACGACGCCATTGGCTACATCATCCCCAAGACCCAGTGGGACGTGGAGCCGCCCCACGCCTACGGCCGCGACCGGCCCCAGTATGGCGAGAGCAACAGCGCGGGTCCCAATGTGGCGCCTGTTCTGCACCGGGAAAGCCTGGAGCTGTTGGAGCGTTTCCACGAGGCTTGGCGGCGGGCGGACGCGGAATAGGTTTTTGAGTTGAGCCGTGGCGACCGTGGTAGGATGGACTACCAAAATACCGAAACAGGGGAGGTTGGGGGCATGCCGGACAGCAAGGGCCATTGCGTGATCATCGGAGCGGGCGTGGTGGGCGCCTACATCGGCGCGCATCTTTGGAGGCAGGGACAGGCCGTGTCTTTCGTGGTGCGCCCCGAGCGATGCAAGGCCCTGCGCGAAGAGGGCATCGTCCTTGAACTCAACAAAGAGACTGTCGCGATCCCGCCTCAAGACATGGCCTTCGCCGGCGAAGCAGCTAATTGCCCGGAAGGGGGCCACGCGGCCCTTCAAGACGGCAAGGCGCTCGTCACCACCGAGCCTGAAACACTTCCCGAAGCCGACTACGTCTTCTTATGCGTGCCCAGTGACAAACTCGCCGGCGCTTGGGCGGCCGCTGACCCGTTCCGGAATAGCCGCGCCGAGGCCGTGGTGTGTTGCCCCCTCTGGGAAGTATCCGTGCCGCGGATCCCTGGCGGGTTCGCTGGTCTCCAATATGTGCTGCCGGGAATTTCGGGCGTGTGGGAGGACGGTCAAATATACGGCCGTTCCGGCAAGACAGCCGTGGGCCCTCTTGCGAACACGGCCGTCGAGCAAACGCACGCGTTGGCGGAGCTTCTGCGCGGGGCGGGCATCCGGGCCAGTGTGGATCCCGCCTTGCTTACCCACGTGCAAGGCATGCTTGCGGTGGGCATGCCTTTTCTACTCGGGGTTGGCGTGGCGGGGTACGCGCTAGAGGCTTTCACGGGCGATCGCGCCCTTGTGCGGCAGACCGCGGAGGCCCAACGCTCCGCCGTGCGGATCTTGGAGCGAATGGAGGCGCCCCTGGGGTTGCCGGGCCACGCGGTGAAACGGCTGCCCACGGGATTGCTCGCGTCATTATATCGGGCCATGCCTTACTTCGTGCGGGGCTTGTCCCGCCGGATGATCGAAGTCCACTTCAAGAAAGTGCACACGCAAACGGTTTATCTCATGCAGCAGCTCCTCGACGCTGAGCCGGAGCCCGGCCCCCATTCCGACCCCCTCCGGGACCTGCTCAAGCGCTGCTCCTCCGCGTGACCAGCCGCAAGGCCATCCGGGCCGTGGTCCGGCCACGC
The DNA here is from genome assembly GCA_046497285.1 of Candidatus Hydrogenedentota bacterium. Classification (GTDB taxonomy): domain Bacteria; phylum Hydrogenedentota; class Hydrogenedentia; order Hydrogenedentales; family SLHB01; genus SKRY01. The sequence goes on along the minus strand of JAWOFY010000031.1, from coordinate 1,109 downwards.
GGCTTGCCGGTGCGTTTCGGCCCTACGGGCGTGTCCGAAAGAGCGCCCAGGCCGTCACCAACGCTTTAGTCGATTTGACACGACCGGTGGCCTTTGCTAGGGTACTTTTCACAGGCTGCCTAAGCAGCAAAGGGGGCGGGAAGCGCCTTTGCCGCGGAAATGCGCGTCGAAACGTGTTGTTTCCATTAATGTGTAGTGAATGCCCTGTGGTGCGGCGCTTCAAGTTTGCTCTGGCTCCCTTCATCCCTCCAATGCTCCGCGTGGCGAATAGGAAAGGTGTTTCAATGGGTTACGGCCCCTGTCTCACTGAATGGGGAGTGTAAAGGCGCGGAGCGAATGCTCCATAATGAAGAAAGGAGAAGTCACAATGCCAAAGATTCTGGCTCTTGATGGTCTCGCTGACGAAGGCGTCCACGTGTTTCAGAACGCGCCGGATTTTGAGGTGGATGTCAAACCGGCTCAGAAGCCGGACGAACTCGCTCAGATCATCGGCGAGTATGACGGGTTGGTGGTCCGGAGCGGGACCAAGGTGACCGCCGAGGCCCTCGCTAACGCTGAGAATCTCAAAGTGATTGGCCGCGCGGGAGTGGGCACGGACAACATCGACAAGGACACGGCTACGAAAATGGGCGTCGTGGTCATGAACACGCCGGGCGGCAACACCATGTCGACGTGCGAGCACGCCTTGGCGTTGCTGTTCTCGTTGTGCCGCAACATCCCTCAGGCGCACGCCTCCATGGAGGCTGGGCGCTGGGATCGCAAGTTGTTCATGGGGACCGAGGTATGTGGAAAGACGTTGGGCATCGTGGGCGTTGGCCGGATTGGCGGAGCCGTGGCGAAACGCGCCCAAGCCTACGAGATGAATGTGGTGGCGTATGATCCCATCTTGACGAAGGTTAAGGCGGACGCTTTGGGCGTGGAATTGGTTTCGCTGGATGCGTTGCTGGAACGCGCGGATCTCATTACGATCCATGCGCCCAAGACCGAGAAGACGGATAACATGATCCGGAAAGAACACTTCCAAAAGATGAAGAACACCGCCCGGATCGTCAATACCGCCCGCGGGGGCATCGTTAACGAAAACGATCTAGCCGAAGCCCTGAAAAACA
>JAWOFY010000438.1:0-7038 GCA_046497285.1 Candidatus Hydrogenedentota bacterium | reverse complement strand
GACCTCAGTGTGGCGCGGTGCCCCTCGGACACCACTGGACAAGGCGATGGCCAGCATGTTCGAAACCGGGTCCCGGAGGGGTCGCTCGAAGAACATCTCGAGGCGGCGGAAGAAAGGGGAGACCGCTTGAGCATGCGCTATTTCCGCGCGGCGCAGCTCGGGCGCTCTTACTGGTATCATGGCTACGCGATGAGTAATGTGGACGAGTTTTACGGGGTGTGGAACGCGACGGGAACCCACGAGAATCTCGGCCAGGTATCTCCCGATTGGGGCGGCGCCCCGGTGACGATGCCGATTTTTTTGAAGGATTGGACCCGTGATTTGACGCTGGAGCAAACCCTGCCCTGGGTCAACCGTCTCGGCGCGGGATTTGGCGGCGGCAATACGGTTTCGCGGTTGCGCGAGGGCATCGAGCGGTTCGCCATTACCGACATCAACAACCCGGCCGCGGGCGCGCAAGCCCAAAGCACCATTCCCGTGATGTTCGACACGTTCGGCACGGCGGCCCACGGCGATGCAACGGCGGGAAGTATTGTGTTCAATCACATTCCTGGCGGCTCCAATGTGTTGTACCTTGATGGTCACGCGGAGTTCGTGCGTTATCCCGAAGCGTTTCCCTTGGTGGATGACCCCGGTATCATCCGGCAAGTGAGTCACTATGGATTGGGCTAAGTCCATGATGCGGTCACCAGTTTTTGGATTCTCTGCGCTGGCGGTCATCGGCGCTGTGATGGCGGCCGGTTGCGGCGCCTCTCTTAGAGACGGCGAGAACAGTGTCGTCGCCGGCAGCTCCCATATCGAGGTGATCCTCGAGGACCTCGCTGGGGATTGGGTCACGGTGCGGTCGTTGTTTCCGCCCGCCTTGTGTCCCAGCCAATTCGACATGAAGCCGAGCCATATCAACGCGTTGCGAACGAGCGATGCCGTGCTGCTCCACCCTTGGCAAGAGGCCATGGGCAATGTCCAAGAGGGCCTTCGCACCGCGCGGACGCCAGAGGAACAGGTTCACGTGTTGGCCATTGAAGGGAACTGGATGACGCCTGAAGTCCAACGGGCGGCCACGGAACGCGTCGCGGAATTGGTGGAATCCATCAAGCCCGCGAACGGCGCACCGGAAGAGGCGGAGCTAGTCGACAGGCTTGCAGAGCGCATCGCCCTCATTGAAGAGAAGGCCGAGGAAGGACGGGAAGCCCTGGACGGCCTCGACGCTGAAGAGATGGCTGTGCTCTGCAATGAGATGCAGGCGGATTTCCTTGAATGGGCGGGCTTTGAAATCGCCGGCGTTTATGGGACGCCCGAGGACCTCAGCGTCGCCGCGATTGAGCGCCTTCTCGCTCAAGGAGAGGAAGCCGGGGCGTTGTTGGTGGTGGACAACCTCCAGAGCGGTGATCCCGGAGTTGGCGCGCGCCTAGCGAGCGAATTGGGCGCGGGCCATGCCGTATTGAGTAATTTTCCCCGCGCTGTTCCCGAGACTTCGACGTGGGAAGCCACCTTCGAATACAATATCGCCCAACTCACAGAAGCCTTGGAGGATGTGAATTCGTGAGCGCGGCGCTTGAACTGTGGGATGTGACTGTCGTTCGTCAGAATCAGCTTGGTTTGGATGGCGTGTCCGCGCACATCGAGGGGGGCGAGTTCGTGGGCGTCATTGGTCCCAATGGGGCCGGTAAGACGACACTGCTGACCGCACTCAATGGGATGAGTCCCTTGACGCGCGGTAGCGTCCGCGTGGGGGGACAAGATCCCCATGGGTGGCGGGGACACCGGGTACGTGCGAACATCGGATACGTTCCGCAGCTTCGCCGGCCGGATCCGCGTTTGCCTATCACCGTGCGGGAAAGTGTGTTGACGGGGCGGCTCGGGCAGTTGGGGTGGCTGAAACGCCCCGGCCGGGAAGATTGGTCGAAAGTCGACGAAGCCCTGGACCAGGTTGGGATGAGCGATTTGGCTGCGCGCCCGTTGGGGCAGCTCTCGGGCGGCGAGTATCAGCGGGCGGCAATCGCTCGGGTGCTGGTTCAAGAGCCCAGCGTGTATCTTTTTGACGAACCCGCGAGTTCCATTGACCCTCAGGCGCAACACGATGTTGTGGCTCTGGTTCACTCCTTACATCGCGAGACGGGCGCTACCGTCCTTTATGTGACCCACGACCTCCCGGCGCTGCCCTTGGCGGCGCGGCGGTTGCTTCTGTTGAAAAACGGCCGGCTCTGGCGCGATGGGCCTCGCGAGGCGCTGCTTGAACCCCGCGAGATCCGCGCCTTGTACGGCTTTGAAGCCGGCGTTTATCCTTTTGGCGAGGGAGAGGACGATCGGCACGAAGGGACTGTATTGCGGTCCCGGGCGGCGCGGTGATGTGGGAATTGCTTCCACATGACTATCTGATGGCGGCCGTTGCCGCCGGCTTTCTTACCGGCGTCATCTGCGGCATCGCGGGCGCTTTCATTGTGACGATGCACCTCGCCTTTCTCAGCGTGTGTATCGCACACGCCGCCTTCGCCGGAGCGCTTTGCGGCGTGTGGCTGGGTGTCCCTCCCCTGGCGTTGGCGTTGGTGTTCAGTTTGGGAGCCGCGGCCATCGTCGGCCCTTTGGCGGAGCAAGGAAACTTGAGTCCAGACGCCTCCATTGGCATTATCTTTACGCTAATGATAGGGCTGGCGTTCCTATTCTTCGGGCTTGCCCCGGAAGCGCGCGCCACCTCGCTGGCCCTGTTTTGGGGCAGTATCCTTACCGCCGATGGAACCGATATCACCGTGCTTGGTGTCACCGCCGCGCTGTGCCTGCTCTTGTTGAGCGGATTCTTTAAGGAAGTCCAAGCCGTCGTTTGTCATCGTGAAACCGCCATGGCCGCGGGCGTGCCGGCCGCCGTGGTGACCTACGGCATTCTATTCGGGACGGGCGCCGTGATCGCGGCTTCGTTGCCGGTGATCGGTGGACTGCTCGTGTACAGCCTGCTCATCAATCCCGCGGCCGCGGCGCTACAGCTCACCTACAGTCTGCGGCGGATGATACTGTTGTCGGCTTTGTTTGGGGTGGTGTCTTGTTGGGTGGGGCTGGCCGCGTCGTATTTATGGGATCTGCCTGCGGGCGCGTCCATCGTGATTGTATCCGCCCTCATCTTTGCGGCCGCCGCCGGTCTGAGTCCGAAACGCAGGAGATGGCCTTCATGGAAACGCGCAACGAAACCGGCTTAGACAACCTCGACTTGTATAACCGCGCTTTCTTCGATAGCGTGGCCCACGAATGGGACGCCCACATGGGGCCCGAACACCCGGAGAAACTAGCGGGCATCGTGGAGACGCTCGCTTTGCGGCCCGGCGAATCGGTTTTGGATGTGGGAACGGGGGCAGGCGTGTTGCTGCCGCTCGCCGCGCCATGCGTCGCTCCCACAGGGGTGGTGATTGCCGTCGATTTGGCGTTTCGCATGGTCCAAGAGGCGCGGCTCCGGCACGGGAGCCTTGAGAACCTAAGGTTTGTGCAAGCAAACGCCCTTCGCCTCCCCTTTGGGCATGCGGTGTTCGATCGGATTGTATGCAACAGCGTCTTTCCGCATTTCGCGGATCAAGCCGCCACCGTGCGGCAGCTTGCCGGTCTCCTGAAGCCCGGTGGCGAATGTGCGGTGTGCCACACTGAGTCGCGTGATGATATTAATGCGTTTCACTGTTCGCTTGGCGGGGTTCTTGCGGAAAGCGAGCTTCCCGCGGAGTCGGTCATGCAGCGTTTGTTTACAGCGGCGGGCCTGGAGATAACGGCCTTGGAAGACGGACCGGAACGGTATTTACTGCGCGCACGCAAACCACGCAGTTAAGTAGGGGCGTGTTCCTCTTTTTCGTCCGCGAATAACGGGTGTTTCCGCGATTAGTTCTCTATTGGTGATTTGTCGTGAAAAGTGTTGATACAAAGGTGGAACTTTTTCGCGCGGAAGTATATAATAGACCTAGCTAGGGTTGGACTAGCACGTGGAACTGCGCCTTGGGATTTGGCGCCAAGGCGTTGGTGTGTTGTAGCTCTAAAGGCAGTATGAGACTGCTGGGGAGGAAGGATCGTGAAAAACAACAGGCAAGTAGAGAAATTCTTGATGGTGATGATGGTAGTCTTGGCCGCAGTGGCGGTGGGCTGCCAAAGGGGAGGCCCGGAAGTAACTCCTGATTACGAGCAGTCAGATGTCTCGGATGTTGAGCCCAGTGGTGTCGACGACGCCACGAGCGGTGATGGGTTACCGGACGTGGATGTGACGGAACTCTTGTTCGAGCGGGATGAGGGCCTTGAAACAATTTACTTCGATTTTGATGATGATAGTATTCGGAGTGACATGGAGAGCGTGCTGCGTAGCAACGCGGAATTGATCCAAGAACATCAGGGCGTGATGATTCAGATCGAAGGGCATACGTGCGAAATTGGCACGCAGGATTATAACCTCGCGTTGGGCGAACGGCGCGCGCTGTCCGTGCGTGACCACTTGATGCGGCTTGGCGTGGACGGCGATCGCCTGACCACAGTCAGTTACGGTCAAGAAATGCCAGCGGAGCCGGGGACAACAGAATCGGCTTACCGCCAGAACCGGCGGGTTGAGTTTAGCAGAGCGATGTAAAGGCAGAGGTAAGGCATGATCATTAAGCGGGCGACGACGGGAGCGATGCTGGTCCTTGGGACCTTGGTGACAGGGTGCGCCACGACCGGCGCCCCGGGCGAACTTGAAAACACGGTTTACCGTAACAATGAGATGTTACGAAATATGGAGCGTGATATTGAGAGTTCGGTGGAGAATCTGAATGACACCGTAGGGGATTTGGAAACACGCCTGGACGAAAATGAAGGGCAAATGCGTACGGTTCGCGGAATATCAGAAGAAAATCAGCACCAGCTGGAGACATTGCAGCAACGGCTGGATGAATTCACCTCGACGATGTACCGGCATTTCGATTTGACGCCGGGGTCAGGGGCGGCTAACGGATGGCAGCCCTTGGATGACGAAGACGACGTGGACGTTGGCGATCCCGTCATTGACGAAGGCGAGGGGGATGAGCAGCCCATGGCCTTGCGTCCGGACGCGGAACTAGAAAGGCCCACGGATCCCATGGAGGTGTACGAGCAGGCTCAACGCAACTTTATGGACAACAACTACCAGGAGGCGTTGTCGGGATATGAACAAGTGCTGAGCCGGCATCCTGACTGGGAACATGCGCATAACGCCCAATTCTGGAAGGCCGAATCCCATATGAATATGGAGGAGTACCCAGAGGCTATCCGGGAGTATCAACGGCTTCGTGAAGAGTATCCTGATAGCTCGAAGGCGCCTTACAGCCTTTACAATCAAGCGATTGCCCATGTCCGGCTCGGTCAGACCGAAGATGCGCGGGAATTGCTGGAGCGGATTACCGACGAGCACGGAATGCATGAAACAGCCGAACGAGCCGCCGAAACCCTGCGCCGGCTATAAAACGAAGCGCACAGTTTAGACGGCTCTCGAGCAGTTCATTCGGCGTGGAGCTTGAAGAAACCAAGAAGCGCGGAGCGTTTATGCTCCGCGCTTTTTCGATAGGTGGACGGTGAGGAAAAGGAGAGGAATCGAGACACCATGACCGACCGTGAGGCAAATCGGCCGAAACGATATCTGGGCCTTGATGCGGGGGGGACAAAGACGTATTGTTTGGTGGGCGACGCCAACGGACATCTGTTGGGCTTTGCTCAGGCGGGATGCGGGAATTACGAACTCCATGGGGTTGACGCGGCGGCGGCTGAGAACCACAAGGCTGTGAAGGAGGCTCTCAAGACGGCTGGCATTGGGTTAGCGGACATCGGCTACGTGGGGATGGGTATTGCCGGGGCGGATCTCCCGGAGGACTACACCATGCTTGATGAGCAGATATTCACGCCGTTGTTCGGTGACGCGCCCCGCGTCTTTCGTAACGACTCCATGGCCGCCTTGCGGGGCGGGAGCCCCAAACCCTACGGCATTGTCATCGCCTGTGGCACGGGGTGCGTGTGCGCGGGCCGAAATCAACGAGGCGAGGAAGCGCGCGCCGCGGGATTGGGCGATGAATTCGGCGATCTTACGAGTGGATCCATTATCGGCCGGCAAGGGCTTGACGCCGTCTGGCAGTCCTGGGACGGGGTGCTGCCGCAAACCCGGTTGGGGGATCACTTTCTCGCTCGTGCAGGGCGGGAGAATGTCGAGACACTGTTCCGCGACGTTTACTATGGCCGGCTCAGCGCAGCCGAGCTGGAACCCATGGCCAAGCTGGTTTTCGACGCTGCATTTGAGGGCGATGCCGTGGCCTGTGATATTCTGACCAAGGCGGGGGAGAACCTGGGCCAGATAGTGAACGCGGTGGCCCGCAAACTCGCCATGACCGCCGAAGCCTTTGATGTCGTGATGGCGGGAAGCGTTTTCAAGGGGCGGAGCCCTGTGATGGCGGACGCCATGCGGACGATTATTCACCGTCAATGCCCGCAAGCGGCTACCATAAGCCCGGTTTTCGAGCCCGTGGTGGGGGCGCTCCTACTGGCGATGGAAGCGGACGCCGGCGGCCCCGTTGACGATACGGTGTACAACACGCTAAAGACCGAGCTCGGCGCGTTAGAGGCGCGCGTTGGGGTTCGGCTCTGGAAGGACTAGATTATGCGAACAAAGGCGAACTGGGTGGCGGGAGGCATCATTGCGGGCTTGGCTCTGCTGGTGTTTCTCATTCTGTGGGTGGACACGCGGCAAGCCGAGGCGCCGGGCGAGGACTGGCTCGAAGCTGTGCGCTCCGAACCCTCTCCTATGTCCGCCGAAGACCATGGGGGGAGCCCCCATATGTTGCCGGGCGTGGATGCCGACCTAGCCAACGCGCCAGCTATCGCGGTGGAAGACGAAGAAGTGGACGCCGGGACAATCTCCCGGGATGGTCCGTCGGAGGTGGAGATAGTAGTTTCCAATGAGGGGAACCGGACGCTGGAAATCACGGATGTGATGACGGAAGACGGGTGCACCGTCACGGATATGGGAGAGAGCGGCATTCCCGCCGGGGGCGAAACGGTGATAACCGTCGCGCTGGATCC
>JAWOFY010000370.1:0-6904 GCA_046497285.1 Candidatus Hydrogenedentota bacterium | reverse complement strand
GCCGTCAGCAGGGTGCGGTAGCCGCACCGGGCGCAGGCCAAGGCGGCCTCCACGCCGGCGTGCCCGGCCCCTATCACAATGATGTCGAAATCGCGGGTCATATGTGTTAAACTTTAACACAGCCAGAAGTTCAGTGACAATCTCCCGGCGGCGGTCTAGAAGCAAAGCCTTGCCGACAATGAGCGTGTTTGACGGCGTCCGGGAGAAAACAGTCGAGACACTTGTGTTCAGGGCATAGCTGTCCGCCGAGCACTTGTGCTCTCTGTTTTGGGGCGCTGTAGTATGCCCATAAACCCTTGGATACTAGGGGGTTGAGGGGCGGCCGGCCCAAGCGGCCCTTATGGCGCCAAAGTTGCATATCTACTGTTAGCTTAACGTGTGTCTTTTCGTTGATGATCGGCCCGATGACTACAGACGCCAGCCGGTCTTGTCTGCACTATAACCACGCCGGAAAACAAAATATTCCATGCAAGAGCTGCTTATAGCGGCAGGTGTGATGGGCGGTTTGGGCATTATATTGGCCACTGTCCTCGCCATCGCCAACCGCGTTTTCTACGTCTATGAAGATCCCCGCATCGACGAGGTGGAAGAGATGCTTCCCGCCACCAATTGCGGCGCTTGCGGCCATGCGGGGTGCCGCGCATTCGCCGAAGCCTTGGTCGCGGGCGAGGATAGTCCATCAAAATGCACGGTTAGCCCACCGGAGATGATTGAGGCCATTGCCTCTTATCTCGGAGTGGAAGCGGGGCAACAGGAGAAGCGGGTGGCGCGTCTGGCATGCGCCGGGGGAAACCATGTCGCGCGTATGCGCGCCCGGTACAAGGGCTTGCCCACCTGCCGCGCCGCGCACGCGGTGGCTGGAGGCGGCAAGGGATGCGCCTGGGGCTGCCTGGGGTTGGCGGATTGCGAGCGGGTTTGCGAGTTCGACGCCATTCACATGGATGAGCATGGGTTGCCCGTCGTGGACCAAGACAAATGCACGGCTTGTGGAGACTGCGTTGATATATGTCCGCGCGACCTGTTTTCGATCCATCCCGTGAGCCATCGGCTGTGGGTGGCGTGTAAGAGTTTGCAGCGTGGTGAAGAGGCGGAGGCCGAGTGCGAAGTCGCGTGTACCGCGTGCGAGCGGTGCGCGTTGGACGCGCCGCCAGGGGTAGTCACTATTGAAAACAATTTGGCGGTGGTTCACTACGAGTATAACCACCTGACGACACCAGAGTGTATCCAGCGATGTCCGACAGGGGCCATCGTATGGTTAGACGATAAAGGACGGTTCATCAAGGGCCGTGAAGCGCGTAAAATTCTACGTAAAGAGCCACTACCCATCGTCCCTGACTAGTGTGCGGCATACGCTCAAACGGTTTGTGACGAAGGCATTTACTAGTGGCTACGGAGGCTTTAAGAATGAGCGAACGGACGAAACACAACAAACAGGATTTTAAGTACCCCGGTGTTCGCGAGGCGATGGACGGAAACACCGCCGTCATCGCATGTGAACGCGAATCAAGCGATGCCGCCGGCGCTTATCCTATTACTCCCTCCACTCAGATGGGCGAATTCTGGGCGGAGGCGGTGGCGGCGGGACATATCAATGTCTCTCAACGGCAACTTTTGTTCCTCGAACCCGAAGGCGAACACGCGGCAGCGGCTGTTACGGCTGGGTTTTCGATGGCGGGCCTGCGCTCGACCAATTTCTCTTCCGGGCAGGGAATCGCGTACATGCACGAGTCCTTGTACGCCGCGGTAGGCAAGCGGCTGACCTACGTGCTTAACGTGGGCGCCCGGGCCATGACGAAGTCCACCCTAAACGTTCATGCGGCTCACGATGACTACCACGCCGTGGACGACACGGGCTTTTTCCAGCTTTTTGGGGCCAGCGCCCAAGAGGTGTGCGATCTCAACGTGATTGCCCACCGCATTGCCGAGCTGGCGCTTAATCCGGGGCTGGTCGCCCAGGACGGGTTTCTCACCACGCACCTTATCGAGTCGCTGGTGTTGCCCGAGCGGGAGCTTATCGAGGAGTATCTCGGTCGTCCCACTGATATCATCGAAACGCCTACCCCAGCTCAACGCATCATATTTGGCGACACCCGTCCTCGCATTCCAGAGCTGTGGGACGTGGACAACCCCGTCTTGTCGGGGCCGGTGCAAAACCAGGATTCCTACATGCAGAGCGTCGCCTCGCAGCGGCCGTTCTTCTTCGACCACATCCTTGAGCTAACCGAACAGGCCATGCAGGAGTATTACACGCTCACAGGCCGCCGCTACAAGCGGGTCACCACCTACCGCACCGAGGATGCCGACTATCTCATCGTGGGGCAAGGCAGCATGATTCCCAACGCGCAGGCGGTCGCGGACTATCTCCGCGAGCACCGGGACATCAAGGTGGGGGTCGTGAACGTGATCATGTTCCGTCCCTTCCCCGGCGATCTGTTGGGGCCGCTTCTCAAGGGCCGGAAAGGCGTGGCCGTCCTGGAGCGCACCGACCAGCCCCTGGCCGAAGATCTCCCGCTTATGCGCGAGGTCCGCACGGCGCTCAACAAGTGTTTGGAGAACGGACGCTCGGGCAATGGTTCCGCGCCCTACCCCAATCACGCCACGTACCGGGAGCTGGCCGATCTGGCCCCGCTGTATTCCGGGGTTTACGGTCTTGGAAGCCGGGACTTGCAGCCGGAAGCGCTCATCGGCGCGGTCGAGAACATGCTCGACGACGGGAAGAAGCGCAAATTCTTCTACATGTCGATTGATTTTGTTCGTGAAAAGCCTTACACCACTAAGCAGCAGATTCATCAGGACAAGATCCTGGAGCACTACCCGAACGTTGGCGAGTTGGCTGTACGCGGTTCCGAAAACCCGAACCTCATGCCGGAGGGCAGCATCACGGCGCGCTTCCATAGCGTGGGCGGCTGGGGCGCCATTACCACGGGTAAGAATCTGGCCATGACCTTGTTTGATCTGCTTGGGTATCACATCAAGGCCAATCCCAAATACGGATCGGAGAAGAAGGGCCAACCCACTACTTATTACCTATCCGCCGCTCCCGAGCCCATTCGCCTTAATAGCGAGTACTACTATGTAGACGTTGTCCTTTCGCCTGATCCGAACGTGTTTAGCCATTCGAACGCGTTGGCCGGCTTGAAGAAGGGCGGCGCCTTCATCATCCAAAGCTATCGGGATTCCGCGGAGGCCGTTTGGAACGATATTCCGCCCCGGTACCAGAAGATGATCGTGGAAAACGACATCAAGCTATTCTACGTCGACGGATTCAAGATCGCCCGCGACGAGGCGAGCGACCCTGAGCTGCAATTCCGCATGCAAGGTATCGCGTTCCAAGGGGCTTTCTTCAAGGCGTCGCCTGTTATGGAGCAAGCGGGCTTTACCGAACAAGAACTGTTCAAGGCCATTGAAGCCCAGCTTGAAAGCAAGTTTGGGGCGAAGGGCCGGCAGGTGGTTGAGGACAACCTGCGGGTGGTCCGGCGCGGGTATGATGAAAGCCAAGAGGTGGTGAACAAGCCCTTGGCAACTGCCGGCGAGCAAGCCATAAGAAAATCGGAGCCGCTTCCGCCCATGTTGAAGCGGCTGCCGGCCAGTAAGGCCTCCTCGACGGACATCCACCGGTTCTGGGAGCAAAACGGATACCTCTACAACACGGGGGCCGGCGGGGACAACTTGACGGATCCGTATATGGCCCAGAGCCTGATGCCCATGGTCACGGGCGTGTTCCGGGACATGACGGCCATTCGCTTCGAGCACCCGGAATGGATCCCTGAGCGCTGCACGGGCTGCGGGGAATGCTGGACGGTTTGCCCCGATTCGGCCATCCCCGGCTTGGTTCACAAACCCCAGGACGTGCTGCACACCATTGTCAGCACTTTGGAAGAGAAAGCGCGTTCAGCAAAGCATCTGCGTAGATCGGTGTCCATTATCGAGCGCAAGCTTCGCGCCCACGTCGACGCGGGGGGCGAAAGCAGCACCGTGACGTCTCAACTGCTGGAGGCCCTCCACGAAACAAAGGCGGAAAGCCGCCTCGAAGGGCAAGACAAGCAAGACTTTGAACAGGAATGCTCCCAGTTCGAGGAAGAGATCAAGGACTTCAAATTCGCGGTCACTAAGCCCTTCTACTCTTCGAGAGAGAAGCAGCAGCAAGGCAGTGGCGGCTTATTGTCCATTACTGTTGACCCGTATGCCTGCAAGGGCTGTAACGAATGCATCCGGGTGTGTCCGGAGGGAGCCTTTAAGGCGGTGACGCAAACCGACGAGAGCGTTGAAACGCTTCGTAAGAACTGGGATTTCTGGCTGCGGCTTCCGAACACTTCTTCCGAATTCATGCAGATTGACGATCTCGAGGAAGGGATCGGCGTCCTTGAGAATCTCTTGCTCGACAAACAAGCTTACAAATCCGTCGTCGGCGGCGACGGCGCCTGCATGGGGTGTGGCGAGAAGACGGTCATTCACCTCTTTACGGCCACCGTCGAAGCGCTCATGCAACCCCGCGTGCGTCAACACGTCCAACAGCTTGAAGAGCTTATCGAGAACCTGGAACGCCACATACGGCTGAAGATCGCCGAGAGTATGGATGTGGGCAACGTGGATGCGTTGCAAAATGCTCTGAGCTCCGTCAAAGATCGGGACCTTACGGTATCGAACTTGACCTCCGCGCTCGAAGATGGGCGTGTGTCTCAAGTCATTGACAGCGAGTGGCTCAGCCGCGTTACTGGCATCCTGACCAAGCTGAAGAAGCTACACTGGCGCTACACGGAAGGCGTCACGGGCACGGGCCGCGCCAACATGGGCATGATCAACGCGACGGGATGCACCTCGGTCTGGGGCAGCACCTTCCCGTTCAATCCGTATCCGTTCCCTTGGTCCAACCATCTGTTCCAGGATTGCACGTCGGTGGCGCTGGGTATTTTTGAGGGCCACATGGCGAAGATGGCGGAGGGCTTTAAGGCTATACGCATGGCCGAGCTCGAACTGGAAGACGAATACGAGCCCAAGACCCATGATGACTTCTTCCGGCGGTTTGACTGGCGTCAGTTTACGGATGAGGAGTTCCATCTGTGTCCGCCGGTTGTGGCGGTGGGGGGCGATGGCGCCCTGTACGACATTGGGTTCCAGAACCTTTCCCGGATGCTCATGACGGGCAAGCCCGTGAAAGTGGTCGCTCTGGATACCCAAGTGTACTCGAACACCGGTGGCCAGGCGTGTACGTCGGGCTTCACGGGCCAGGTCTCCGACATGGCGCAGTACGGGCAGGCTCAGCATGGCAAAATGGAAATCCGCAAAGAGATCGGGCTGGTGGGCATGGGCCATCGCACCTCCTATATCCTGCAGGGAAGCATGTCGCACAGCTCCCATCTCATTGAGAGCTTTATCCAAGGGCTGCAGAGCAAGCGGCCGGCCATTTTCAATGTGTACACTCCCTGTCAGCCGGAGCATGGTATAGGCGACGACATGTCCCAGGACCAGGCGAAGCTGGCGGTGGAAAGCCGGGCCTACCCCTTAATGACCTACGATCCCGATAGGGGCGAGACTTTCGAAGACTGCATCGATTTGGACGGAAATCCCGCTATCGAGGATAAGTGGCCGACCTACACGATCGATTATCTCGATGACGACGGCCATCCCGCAAAGATTGAGGTCCCGCTCACGTTCGCCGATTTCGCCGCCACGGAGGCCCGGTTCCGCAAACACTTCAGGCGGGCGCCCGAAGACACGTGGCATGAGGATATGGTCCCCTATGCGGACTATCTCGAATTGAGCGCGGACGAGCGCGAGGGTAAGTATCCGTATATCTGGGCGACAGACCGGAAACAAAGGTTAAACCGGCTGATTGTGTCCGATGAAATCGTGGAAGCTGGCGAGGATCGTCAGAACTTCTGGGCCATTCTCAGGAACCTGGCCGGCGTGGACCGCGAAGTAGACACGGAAGCCATGGCCGACAATATACGGACCGAGGTGGTTCAGAACCTCGCGCGCGGCCTCATGCAATTGGCCGGTAATGGCGGCGCAAGTGGCGCGGCCGAGTTGCTGTCTTCAGCCGGCGCTTCGAGCCCGAGTTCGGGTAACGGCGGCGCGGCTGCGGCTCCAAGCCAGGAGCAAGCGAGTAGTTCCACGGACTCGCAGGGAGGCAATGGCGGTCAACAAGACTACATCGCACCGTTCATCGACCAAAGCGAATGCACATCGTGTGGCGATTGTGTGGATATTAACCCGAAGATATTCGCCCTGGATAGCAACAACCTCGCGTATGTCAAGAATCCGCAAGGAGGGCCTTTCAAGGATATCGTCAAGGCGGCGGAAAAGTGCCCCACGCGATGCATTTATCCTGGCAAGCCCGCGAATCCGAACGAAAAAGACCTTGACAAATGGGTGAAGCGGGCGGCGAAATTCAACAAATAAGAGGCCGATGTGGCAAAGGTTAAAGCGAATAAGGGGGAGGTTTCTCGGACCGCGCAAAACAGAGATGGTTCCGCTCTTAATGGGAGCGCGTCGCACAGCCATTGGCTGAGTGGTAGGCGGAGTACGTTCCGCGGCGGGGTGCATCCTCCGGAGCAGAAGGAATTGACGGCGGGCAAGCCCATTCGCCGCTTTCCCTTCGCGGGTGAGTTCGTCCTTCCCTTGGCGCAACATGCCGGGGCCCCGTCGGAGCCTATCGTGCGTCAGGGGCAAGAAGTTGTCCGGGGGGAACCCTTGGCGCGGCCCGCGGGGTTCGTCTCGGTCCCCGTTCACTCGCCTGTCACGGGCCGGGTGATCCGGATTGGCCTCGAACGCGTCGGAACGGGCGGCATGGGGCAGGCTATCGTGGTGCGGCCGTACTCCGGCGCGAGTCAAGACGTCTTGTATGGCGCGCCCTTGGATATCGAGGCGCTTTCGCCCGACGCGCTTATACAAGCGGTGCAAA
>JAWOFY010000334.1:0-4922 GCA_046497285.1 Candidatus Hydrogenedentota bacterium | reverse complement strand
CTCCCGAGCCTACGCCTGAGGCCACGGACGTAGATTCGGCGCCAGAGCCCGAAGCCGAGAGGCCGCAGAGCGATGAACCGCGGGAGGATATCGGCCGACCTGAATCTGAGCCGGAAAGTGAGGAGACAGAGCCTGTCGGCCAACCGGAAGGGATGCCGGAAATCGAGATGGAAGAACCGATAATCGATGAGCCTCTAAACGATTTTTCCATTCCCGGTGAAGCGCCGCTTTCCGAAGGCGAAAACGGGGCCATGGACGAAGACCAGAGTAGTGATTCTCGGGATCCCATCGAGATTTCAGTCCCCGACGAGGAACGTCAAGATTCGGCCGAGGGCGAAAACGGAGCGATGGACGAGGCACTGAGTGGAGAGTCTCAGGATCCCATTGAATTCTCTGCCCCCGGCGAGGAACGTCAAGATTCGGCCGAGGGCGAAAACGTGGCCATGGACGAAGAGCTGAGACAGGATTCGCAGGAACCCATCGAGATCTCTGTCCCCGAAGATGAACGCCAAGATTCGGCCGAGGATCGCCGGCGGTTAATGGAAATCCGGCAGATGTTCCGCCAGATGAAAATGCAACAGCAATTTGGCGGTCAGCAGCCCGGTATGGGTGGACCCCAGCAGCAGCAACCTGGGGCGCCCCAGCAGCAGCAGCAACCTGGCGCGCCCCAGCAGCAGCAACAGCCTGGCGGGCCCCAGCAGCAGCAACAGCCTGGCGGGCCCCAGCAGCAGCCTGGTGCGCCCGGTCCGGCGCCTGGCGGATCAGAAGGCGAGGGAGGGGCTCCAGCTCCTTCGCCATCCGAAGGTGATGAGCCTGAATAACCGTTTGTTCATGGAGCGGGCAAGCCCGCGTGAATAGAAACCTATAGCCCCTCTCTCCAAGGTCCTTGGCAAAGGACGGAGAGAGGGGTTGCTTTGTTTTTGGGAACATCTCCACACCGGTGAGCGACTTGCAGAAGTGAATAGGAGGCCCGCTTTCTTGGCGAAATGGACCGCAATACTGACTATTTCGAGCACTATCCAGCGATTTTTGGGTAAGATTTCTCCGTTAAAAGGGGACTTCTGCAAGTCGCTGCGGTGAAATCATTTCGTCAGTCACTCGCGGGGATAAGTTCGAGAATGCGGGTGTCGCCAGTTTCCATGGAAAGATCGATGCGGTTGCGGCGGGGCCACCCCACCGCGGGGTTCAAAAGGTCGCGGACCGTGAAGGTCCACCCCAGATTAAGACGCCGCTCTCCCGACGCGTTGGCGTGCAACGTCATGGTCTCGGGCCCAAAGAAAGTGGCGTCGAAGAAGTGAGGAGGAGAGGAGGGGAAATAGACGTGTTCTCCAAGCAAATAAAGCAGTTCCCGCAAGAGACGGGCTGAGATCCAGGGGTCGGCTACGTAAATGGAGGTCCAGCCTTCATCCAGAAAGGCGACGCCGATGCTGGTTTCATCCGTGGCTTCATAGGCGGCCAGATCGTTGCCTTCCTCTACCTCCATATGAAAAGCAGGAGCGAATTCGCGGCCTGAGCCGATGATTTGCTCTTCCTCAAAGAGCCGGCCGGATAGGTTGAACGTATGTTCACCCAAGGCGGGCTCATCACTGGAAAACACGTCGATCCGCGTTGTCGCGGCGATGTGGTCCACGGAGGGTTCCGGGGCGAGGTAGCCCGGCGCATACAACCAAATAGCCGCCGCCTGGCGATCCTCAAGGTACGTATGCAACGTCTCCCGGTCGCCCTCAGCTAAGTAGAACGTGTTGGGAAACACATACACAGAAGCGTCAGGTCCTTGCCCCTCCAGAATATCGGAAAGCAACACGAACTGGACAGGGACGCCCGAGCGGATCGCGGCCTCCCGCGCCCCGTGGAGCAAGCTCTCGTTAAGCCCCTCGCTGTCCCGATAATAGGCCCGGCTGCGTTCGTCCACGACAACCGCCACTTGCGTGCGACCGGGGCCCGGCGTATCACTGGTTGTTTCGCCGTCCGTTTCGCGAGCCCCTAAAATGCGTCCGTAGCTTTCGCGCATGCGTTCAAAGCGCTCCCACATCGCGGGATCATACAGCGCGCCCTCGCCGGCGGGATCCGCCCACATAAGGCCCAGGCCGTGAGACAGCGCACTGGCGAAATTGCGGGCCTGCACGTTGTAAATATCCGCGGCCCGGATACCTTCCATGCGGCTGGCCTCGCCTGTATCGGGATCGTGGATAATGCCCGTGCGCGTGTCGTCAATGAGATGCCATTGCTTGCCATGGCGTATGGCGCTATCCACGGGACCCATAAATCCGCCCACTCCGCCAATACCCCGGTCCACGTTGGAGACAGGGCTAACAAACCCATCAACGGGGCTGTTCAGCAGACGCGCCAGAGCAAAGTGGCCGCTCTTATTGTTGGTCAGCTCCAAGCTGTACCCGTAGGGAACCAGCACATCGCGTTCGGCGCCCGCATGTGTCTTCGCCAGGGCCGAGAATTCCGCAATGCGTTCCGCGTGAAATTCGGACGCGAACCGCAGGTAGTCGATGACCGGTTGATCTTCGGGTGGTTCGAAGAACGTAGCGCCGTTCTCTTCGGGACGGCTGGGCGGAACAGCGTTCTCAAGCGTCACGTCCTCATCGGCCCACGCCTCTTGCAGGGCTTCGTCCTCTTGGTACAGCCGTTCTAGCCAGGCCCGAAAGGCAGAGGCATTCTCGTCTCCTTCGTCGAAGACGTCCTCCCTTCGCCACTGTCCGTCTTCGTAACACGCCAAAATGAAACCGTCCACGTGATCACCGATAGGATGTTCTTCCAAAGCGGTTCCCAACGTCTCCCAGCCGCTTTCGAGCGCATCGCGCCATTCGTTCGAGGCGATGCTCACGTGGCCCCGCGCTTCTCCGCCATACAAAGCCATGGCGTCTTCGTGGGCTTCGAGCCACTCCTGGGGCGGGTCAAGCTCGAGGTAGAGCAGCACGCCGGCCCCGGGATTGACATCCGCGGCCATTTCCACCCGCTCCCGCATGGCCTCCAAGGCGCCGGGACGTTCTGGCCACGGGAAGGGAGCGCTGAGGGTGAACTGGTTGATCCCCGCCTCGGTGGCCATTTCCATTTGCCGCCGCGCTAGTTCGAGATCGGAGGAAGAGTCTAGGTGGATGAAAAGGCGAAGCGGGGCCTCGGCCACGGGATGGCTAGGTTCAACGGGCTCGTGCTCGTCCTCCGCCGTTGGCCTGCGCTGTTGTTCGAGCTGTTCGGGCGCGGGGACTCGGCCGGAAGGCGCTGTCGCTTCTCCGAGCCACAATCCGCCAGCTGCGGCCGCGCCGAGAAGCACGAGCACGAGCCCGGCGCGGGCGATGATGGCGGCTGTAATGGAATTCTGCGGACCAGTCATAAGACACCCTAGTCTACCGTCCTAGGCCCGAGAACACAACCCTCTCCTCCTCACTCGCTGGCGAAGGGGCGTGTTCTCTGCTGGGGCGGGGCTATCCGGCGCTTGAAGACTTGGCCCTCCCTCGGCGGCGTTTCCGATTTCCCACGGCGAGCCCGAAGAATGGGAGTAGCCCCGCCGTCACAAGGCCGCCGCCAATCCAGAGGGGCGTGGGATCGGGCGCGTATTCGACTTCCAACAAGGCCTTATCCAAGGCAAGGGGATCCACCGCCCCTTGGCGGATGACCCAGGAGCCAACGCGGACTTCTTCGCCCGCGCGAAGTTCAGCGTTCCTATTAACATCCTCTTCCGGATTCACTATACGCAAATCGTACCGCATAACTGGAGGAGGGGTCTGGGTGGAAAACTCCAGCAGCAGCTCCTCCATTCGCACAGCCTCGCCCTCCCGCAAATGGAGGGTCTCGTCGTCCAGCTCAATAATGGCCTCATTAAAGCGGGATTCCCTTTGGTGCACGGGGACTGCCTCCTCGTAGACTTGGTCCAGGCGCACCTCGAGATCAAATTCATCGACGCGCCATGTACCGCCTTCTTCGAGGCGTTCACTGTCAACCACTTCCCCTTCCCGGTAGGCTGCGGTGTGTGCGGCGCCTTGCCGCCAAGGATACAGCGCTATGGCGCGCGGGAGTTTGCCGGGGTACTCAAACCGCACCGCGTCTCCTGCACTGTAATCATTGGCGTAATACCATTCGCGGGTGCGCTCGTCTCCCTTCTCCACCTCAACAAGCACGGCGGGCGCTTCGCGTTCCCCGCGCCGCTCCTCGTACGCTAGCAGGGTTACGATGGAGCCGTCGGAAAGCGTAACGCCTGACCCTGGCAGGAAGGAACCGAACCAGTGCACCACGCCGCCTTCCACGGCTCCCCAGCGCGCCTCATCCAGGTCCGGCAGCGGGCTCCGCGCCTGTTCGGCGGCTGCTTCCTCATCCGCTTTCCACTCCAAATAGAGGCCGGTATCGGGTTCCATCGTACTCCATGCGCCCTCTGTAAGAAAGATACGGTCGCTCCACGACGCGCCCTCCTCCCGCAAAGAAATGGCCGCCATGGTCTGGCCGCGAGGATCGCGAATCAGCCCGCTCCAGCGCTGAATCGCTTTGACTTCCCCGCTTGTCCCGTTCAATTCCACGCGCTCCCCTTCAGAAATCCGCATCTGGTTGGCGCCTTGCGGGCTTCGGGTTTCCAAAAATCGTTGAGGCGACGGCTGCTCCAAGATGGCGTAGTCTTCAAGCGCAACTAAGAAAGGAAGCCGCGCTACGTTATAATGCCCCCCTTCTTCCAGTCTAGGAACCACCGCCTCGGGATTGGTGAATTGAATCGCTGAAGCGGACACATCGGTGTACACGCGGGTTTGCCCCGCTTGCAAATTAGATGCCCTACCGGCAGGATGAACAGCAGTGCGTTCGGCGTTCTCATGCGCGACACAAAGTTCGCCGCGAAACGGAACGCCAGCGTATTGGGGATAGGTTTCGTGAAGCAGTTTGCCACCACTAAGAATGGCGCCCACAGCGCAGAGAAGAAGCGCGAAGGA
>JAWOFY010000201.1:0-2525 GCA_046497285.1 Candidatus Hydrogenedentota bacterium | reverse complement strand
GCTTGATTCGCCGGAGCCGTGTGGGCGGCGTCTGGACTTTCTTGCGCAAGAGATCCAGCGCGAAGCCAACACGCTCGGCGTTAAGACGCGGGATACGGATGTGACTAAGGAGGTGCTGCGGATCAAGTCTGAGATCGAGAAGATCCGCGAGCAAGTGCAGAACATTGAGTGACCATCCTTCGGACCCTCTTCAAAAGGGGAATGCGTACGCGCCAGTCAAGCGCCGGGGGATGATCCTGGTGGTGTCGGCGCCCTCAGGCGCGGGCAAGCAAACCGTGCTAAGTCAAGTGCGGAAGCGGGATCCCTCCCTCGGCTATATCGTCTCCGTGACCACACGGCCACCGCGTCCGGACGAGCGCGAGGGAGTGGAGTACCGCTTTGTAAGCGAGGAAACGTTTCAGGCCCAAATCGAGGCAGGGGTCTTCGCCGAATGGGCCGAGGTGCACGGCAACTACTACGGGACTCCGCTTGCGGAGCTACAAGAAACGGTGGCCGCCGGCCGCGACGCGGTTCTGGAAATCGACGTGCAAGGCATGCGCCAGATCAAACAGAGCAGCGGTGAGCCTGTCACCGCGTTTATCATGCCGCCTTCGCTGAATGATTTGCGGGAGCGTCTGGCACGCCGGGGCGCGGATGAACCGAGCCAAATGGCCCTGCGGCTTGCCAATGCCCGTGAGGAAATGGCGGCGTGGCCGGAGTTTCACTATGTCATCGTAAACGACATCCTGTCCGAAGCCGTTACCGATCTTGAAGCAATCATACGCGCGGAACGGCGGCGGACTGTGCGGATGGAAATGGAACAAGGAACTAGATAACTATGAGAACCCTATCCCCTGAAGATTTTGAGGATCGGATTGACGCGATGTACCGGCTTGTTATCCTGGCGTCGCGCCGGGCCGCTCAACTTGCCCGCCCCGAAACGCGTCCGCTGGTGAGCGCGCAGTCGCGTAAACCGACGGTTATTGCCCTCGAAGAGATTATGGCGGGCAAAGTGACCTACCGGACCAGCCAGGATGATGAAGAGGAATACGTGGAATAACAAGGAGGTGGTGCTCGGTGTTACCGGGTCCATCGCCGCGTATAAAGCGTGCGAGCTAGCCTCCCGGATGACGGAGCTGGGGGCCAAGGTGATCCCCGTCTTGACGAGGTCGGCCGCGGAATTGGTGGGGCCCTCGACCTTTGAAGCGATCACCGGTCAGCGGGCGATTACCGCGCTTTTCGATTCTCTCCAGAATCCCGACGTGGAGCACATCACGGTGGCGTCCCGCGCCAGCCTCTTTCTGATCGCCCCCGCCACGGCCAACATCCTCGCCAAAGCGGCCAACGGGCTGGCGGATGACTGGCTGAGCACGACTTTGCTTGCGACGCGGGCGCCCATCCTCTTCGCGCCGGCCATGAACACCAACATGTACGCCCATCCGGCGACGCAAGCCAATCTAAACACGTTACGCGCGCGCGGCTG
Organism: Candidatus Hydrogenedentota bacterium; assembly: GCA_046497285.1. GTDB lineage: Bacteria > Hydrogenedentota > Hydrogenedentia > Hydrogenedentales > SLHB01 > SKRY01. The sequence continues at coordinate 1,063 of JAWOFY010000201.1, read as the reverse complement.
CCATTTCGTGGGCCCCGAGGCCGGACGCCTCGCGTGCCGCACCGTGGGTCCGGGCCGGCTCATTGATCCGCCTATTATCTTGGAAGCCGCTTCGCGGTTGCTTGACGAGCGCAATGATCTCGCGGGCAAACGGGTGCTAATTACGAGTGGGGCGACGCGCGAGGCGCTGGATCCCGTGCGTTACCTTTCCAACCGGTCCTCCGGCAAGATGGGGCGCGCGCTCGCCTTGGAGGCCATGGCCCGCGGCGCGCACGTCACAGTCATCACGGGCTCCACAGAGAGCGCTCCCCCGCACGCAGCCGAGCGGCTCAATGTCGAGACGGCCGAGGAGATGGCCGAGGCCGTTGCGCAACGGCTTCCCGAAGCCGATGTGTTCGTGGCGGCGGCCGCGGTAGCGGATTACCGGCCCGCCTACGCCCCTTCCGAGAAGCAGAAACGCACGGGGCAGGCCTTGCAGCTTGAGTTGGTGGAGAACCCCGACGTGCTTGCGCGGGCCTGTGGTCAGCGCAAACACGGCCAGATTCTGGTTGGATTCGCCGCCGAAACGGGTGATTTGGTGGAGATGGGCCGGGAGAAGCTGCGGAAGAAGCCTGTGGATCTGCTGGTTGTGAATCGCGTCGGTCCAGGCCAATGTGGATTCGGGGCCGATTCGGTAGATGCGCTGCTCCTGGATGGCAGCGCCTCCGTGACAGACCTTGGTCATGCCGGGAAAGAAACCGTGGCTGAGGCGGTGTTCGATAGGGTGGCCCAATCGTGGCAGGGGCGCACGTCATCCGGGGCGCCCATCTGAACGCGTTGAGTCCATTGGCTTATACAAGGGCGCTTACCCCGCCTGGTAAGGTCCAGCAACGCCGCCTCCGTTTTACCAACTTCCACGGAAATCAGTCCTTACCGCCTCATTACCTTCCTTCCTTGAGTCAATCCGTAATCCTGAGTTCCAACCGAAAGATTGGGCGTACGGGGGTATCCTCCCCGAGGTCCTTCGCAACCAAGGGGCTACGGCGAAAACGGGCTTGGAACTACGGCCTAACCCCTGCCGCCCCCTATCCATGCCCCCGAAAGA
>JAWOFY010000183.1:0-3948 GCA_046497285.1 Candidatus Hydrogenedentota bacterium | reverse complement strand
ACCCCTGGCTATCGTCTGTGACCCCTCCGGGGTCGATTTTGGTTTCCATTCTCAGTCAAAAGAACAATCCATCCGGTAGGGATGACAGCTGGAAGCCGGGGGTTGCAGCGTGCGGCTTTTCCTGAGAACAACATCCCCCTTGATCCCCCTTCAAAGGGGGAATTTTCCAATCCAAAGCCGGCACACCGGGTGGGCCGCGGTTCACCCAACTGGTGAACGGATCAATTCCCCCTTTGAGGGTGGCCCGTAGGGCCGGGGGATGTAAACGCCCCGCACACCGTCATCCCCGCGAAAGCGGGGATCCAAATCCCGAGAGCAGCACACGCCCTGTGGATCCCCGTTTCGCGGGGATGACGATGGAGGCCGGATTATCCCCAATTTGGACTGAGAGTATTGCCGGACAGGTAATCCCTTGCCGTTACCCTTCCTCTTCCAGAATCGGGTCGTCGTAGTACTCCTGTAGACGCCGGAGTTCGGCTTCCAGCTCCGCTTGAGTGTCCGCGTGCTCGGGATCGCCGTAGAGGTTGTGGAGTTCATGGGGATCGATGTTAAGATCCGTCATGTGCCACTCGCGATGATCCTCGTGGTAGTAGTGGAAGAGCTTACGCCCATCGTGCATGCGAACGCCATAGTGCGGGGCCACGTTATGCCAGCTCGGCGGTTCGTACTCGTAGTAGTGGTAATAGATGGACTGCCGCCAATCCTCGGGGACCTCTCCCTTAAACAAGGGAAGAAGACTCCGGCCATGCACATCCGGCGGCGGTTCCACGCCGGCGATCTCCAAGAAGGTGGGCGCGTAATCGATGTTCTGAATCATGGCGTCGATACGCTGGCCGGGCTCAATCTCCGCGGGCCAACGGATAATGAACGGCATACGCAGGGATTCCTCGAAGATCCAGCGTTTGTCGAACCAGCCTCGCTCGCCCACGAAGAATCCTTGGTCGGAGGAGTAGATGACGATCGTGTTCTCCGCGAGGCCGCTCTCGTCGAGATAGTCGAGCAAGCGCCCGATGTTGTCATCGATGGATTCGCAGCAGCGAAGATAATCGCGGACATAGCGCTCGTACATCCAGCGGACAACGTCTTCCTCGCTCTTCTCGCCATTGAGGATGTCCCGGAGCAAGGCCTCGTTCTTTGGACGATAAGCGGCGTCCCACACCTCGCGCTGTTCGTCCGTCATGCGGTTGAATTCGCCGGCGCGGCCCGTCGCGTCGAACGGATCGTTCACCTTCAGGTCCGATTCCGGAAACATGTGGTTGGCGATTTCCATCTCTTGCTCACGGACCGCCTTGGGCTGGTCCTCATTGTTTTTGTACAGCAGGAAATGGGGCGGATCGGGCAGCTCCACGTCGTCGTAGGTCGTGAGGTGTTCGAGTGGCGGCATCCAGTTCCGGTGCGGGGCCTTGTGCTGCATGCAGAGCAAGAAGGGTCTATCCGGGTCCCGATCGTTCTCCAGCCATTCAAGGCTGAGATCGGCGATGGTTTTCGTGACGTGTCCCTCGTATTGGTTCTGGCCGTTGGGCGTGAGGAAGTTGGGATTATAATACGACCCCTGCCCGGGCAGAACCTCCCAATGGTCAAACCCCGTGGGATCGCTCTGCAAGTGCCATTTACCGATAAGGGCGGTGTTGTAGCCGGCGCCTTGCAACGCTTGCGGATAGGTGAATTGCGAACCGTCGAACTCTTCGTAGTTGGTGTACTGGCCATTCTCGTGACTGAACTTGCCCGTGAGGATCGCCGCCCGGCTAGGGGCGCAGATGGAGTTCGTACAGAAACTCTGGGTAAAGATCGCGCCTTCCTCGGCGATCCGATCAATGTTGGGCGTATTAGCCACCTCACTCAGCCAGCCGTTGTACGCCCCAATGGTGGAGGGGGCGTGGTCGTCCGAGAAAATGAAAATGATGTTGGGCCGCTGTCCGCCGCCACCGTTTGGGCTCTGGGCCTGCGCCAAGGAGCGGCCCATCAGCCCAAGCCCTGCGGCGCTTCCCGCCGCCTTGAGAAATTGCCTGCGATCCATTGCAGCTAGTCTCCTCTTCCGTTAGCGGTCCGTTGACGCGGCGCCTTACCCTTCCTCTTCTAGGATCGGATCCTCATAGTATTCCTGCAAGCGCCGGAGTTCGGCTTCCAATTCCGCCTGACTATCGGCGTGCTCGGGATCGCCATAAAGGTTGTGGAGCTCATGGGGATCGATGTTGAGATCCGTCATCTGCCATTCATCATGATCCTCATGGTAGTAGTGGAAGAGTTTTCGCCCGTCATGCATACGAACACCGTAGTGCGGCGCGACGTTGTGCGGCCCGGGGTATTCGTAGTAGTGGTAGTAGATGGATTCGCGCCAATCCTCTGGCGTCTCCCCGTCGAACAGCGGCAACAGGCTCCGGCCCTGGATGTCTTCCCGCGGTTCGACGCCCGCGATGTCGAGGAACGTGGGCGCGTAATCGATGTTCTGGATCATCGCGTCGATGCGTTGCCCTGGTTCGATGCGCCCGGGCCACCGGATAATGAAGGGCATCTGGAGGGATTCCTCGAAGATCCAGCGCTTATCGTACCAGCCCCTTTCGCCCACGTAGAAGCCTTGGTCGGCGGAGTAGATGACAATGGTGTTCTCCGAGAGCCCCGTTTCGTCCAAGTAGTCCAACAACCGTCCAACGTTGTCATCAATGGATTCGCACACGCGGAGGTAGTCCCGCACGTACCGTTCGTATTTCCACCGGGCGATATCCTCCTCGGTCATCTGGCCGTTGAGGATGTTCCGGAGAAATTCCTCGTTCTTCGGCCGGTACACGGCATCCCATGCTTCCCGCTGTTCATCGGTCATGCGATTGATTTCGCCCTGCTCCAGCCCAATCTTTAGGTCCCAATCGGGCATCATGTGATTGGCGATCTCCATGTGCTGTTCACGCACGGCCTTGGGCTGGTCCTCGTTGTCTTGGTAGAGCAGGAAGTTGGGCGGGTCGGGCAGCTCGACATCGTCGTAGGTGGTTAGGTGATTGAGCGGCGGCATCCAGTTGCGGTGGGGCCCCTTGTCTTGCATGCAGAGCAAGAAGGGTTTGTCTGGCTCCCGGCCATTCTCCAGCCATTCAAGACTGAGATCGCCGATGATTTCCGTGACGTGCCCCTCGTACTCGTTGCGGCCGTTTGGCGTCCGGAAGTCCGGGTTGTAGTACGAGCCCTGGCCCGGAAGAACCTCCCAGTGATCAAATCCCGTGGGGTCGCTTCGCAGATGCCATTTGCCGATCATGGCGGTGTTGTACCCGGCCTCTTGCAGTGCTTGGGGGAAGGTGAACTGGGAACCGTCGAACTCGCCCCCGTTGGTGTGCTGCCCGTTCTTGTGGCTGAATTTGCCCGTCAGGACGGCGGCGCGGCTTGGGGCGCAGATGGAGTTCGTGCAGAAACTCTGGGTGAAGATCGCGCCCTCTTCGGCGATGCGATCAATGTTGGGCGTGTTCGCGACCTCGCTCAACCAACCTTCATAGGCGCCAATCGTCGGCGGCGTGTGATCGTCCGAGAAGATGAAGATGATATTCGGCCGCTGGCCATTGCCTGTTTGCGCCGCGGCCCCGCGCTGATTCATCACGCCAAGCGCCGCCGCGCTGCCCACTACCTTTAAAAAACGTCTCCGGTCCATTTTGGGTCTCCTTCTGCTAGTTGCCCTAAGGATTGGCCCTAAACGCGGCCTTTTTGCCACGCCCGGCGCCGAACCTTGTTATCGCATGGGTTATCCTACGCCACCGTTTCAAACGGGTCAAGATACCGGCAGTTGCGGGAACTTCCGCGCATAAAGCGCTTATACATCCTTCAGCGATTCCGCGTTGGCGTGGATCTTCTCGATTGCGTCCGCGATGTCGTCCATGTCACTCCGAGGGCCGAGCAGCATGGGTTGGGTGAACCATACGGCTTCGGTGCAGAGCCGGTCGTTCTCGGGGCAGTGCAACTCGTCAAAATAGC
>JAWOFY010000089.1:0-3041 GCA_046497285.1 Candidatus Hydrogenedentota bacterium | reverse complement strand
TTCACAGCCGGCATCCGTTTCGAGTCTTTCGGCCTGTTCGCGGAGCTCCGACGCCCCGAAGCTGGCGGCCGTCCCCTTGAGCCGATGAGCCATTGGGGAACACGTTTAGGCTTGACGCTCCACTAGCTTCCCATCACCGCACCAGCAGGAGCGGGCAGGGGGCGTGGTTGAGCGCGTGTGCCGTGGTGCTTCCCACCAGAAGTTCGCGCACCTTGCTGTGCCCGTACGCTCCCAAGATAAGGAGATCGGCCTCCATGGCGCCGGCATGGCGCACGATGACTTCGCGCGGATCGCCCTCCATCACGGTGTACTCCACCTCAAGTTCGTGCGGTTCAAGATACTTTTGGGCCTCTTGGATCCGCCTCTCGCCATATTCCGTCCCCACGGATAGCACATGGAGGCGCGCTCCCCATTCGTGGCACATATTGGCGGCGGTTTGCAGCGCGGTGCGTGCGTGCGTGGACCCGTCGTAGGCCACGAGGAATCGGTCGCCGCCGGGGTGGTCCACGCCCGTAATCAGAACGGGCCGGACCGCCTTGCGCGCCACCGCCTCGGTGGTCGAGCCCAGGAGCCCGTCGAGCCAATCGTCATGTTCCCCAGCGCGCCCCATGATGATGAGGTCGGCGAGTTCGCTTTGTTCGACGATGGTATGCGCCACGATGCCGGCCGTTTGAATGGTGTCGCAATCCACGCCCGTCGTCTCACACTCCTCCCGAAACGATTGGAGGATGGCTTTACCCCGTTCCTCAAGAATCATGGAGAGGTTGCCGCGGTAATTGGCGTAGGGGGAGGTCCCCAAGGAAGCCGAGATGTCCCGGAGAAACGGGCCTTCCAAGAGTTTCACATCCACGACATGAAGGCCGTGGAGCTTGGCTTTGTGTTGGCTCGCCAGCGCGATGGCGTATCGCACGCCAATCCAGGCGGGACTGCTTCCATCGGTCGGCACAAGGATGTGTTTGATCATGAGGTCTCCTCGGTCAAACGGCCAAACGCCTGTAACAGGGCCAGGCCCTCGCGCTGGCTCTTCTCTGGATGAAACTGGACGCCGAACACTTTGTCCCGCCCGCACATGGCCGCGAACCGCACGCCGTGCTGGGCTTCGGCGAGGATGACATCCGGCTCTTCGGGCGCGGGGTAATAACTGTGAACGAAGTACACGAAGGGGTTGGCGGACAATCCTTCCAACAGCGGGTTGGGGCGCTCCGAAACCGGGCTCAACGCGTTCCAGCCCATGTGGGGCACCTTGAATCCCGTTTCGCGGCCGTTGGGAAAACGCACGACCCGGCCTTTGAATATGCCAAGCCCTTCGGGCGCGTCTCCTTCGTCGCTGCCCTCAAACATGAGCTGCATCCCCACACAAATGCCCAGAAAGGGGCGGCCGCTCCAAGCCGCGCGCCGCACGGGCTCGACCAAGTTAAGGTCACGCAGCCCTTCGAAACAGTCCTTGAACGCGCCCACCCCGGGCAGAATGACGCCGTCGGCCGCATCAATGACCGCCGGATCGTCCGTTATTGTAGCCTCGTATCCTACCTTTTGCACGCCCTTTTGGGCGCTGCGGAGATTGCCCATTCCATAATCGACGATGGCGATCATATATCGAGTTGTCCTTTCGTTGAGGGTACGCTTTCTTCGCGGGCGTCACGAGCCACCGCCGCACGCAATGCGCGGGCGCAGGCTTTGAAGAGCGCCTCGACGCAATGGTGCGCGTTCTCCCCGTACCGCAACCCAAGGTGAACGGTGAGGCGTGCGTTCATCGCGAAGGCCCGGAAGAATTCCTCGGTCAACTCGGCGTCGAATCCGCCCACGGCCGTCCTGGGCAGGGCAGCGCCGAAATGCAAATATGGCCGGCCGCTCACGTCCACGGCGGCCTCCGCGAGGGCCTCGTCCATAGGCGTGACCGCGTAGCCATAGCGGGCGATGCCGCGGGGCTCGCCCAACGCTTGGGAAAACGCCCGTCCGAGGCAAATGCCCACATCCTCCACGGTATGGTGGCCGTCGATGTGCAGGTCGCCTTGCGCGTTCACCCGCAGGTCGAACCCGCCGTGCCGGGCGAGATGATTGAGCATGTGATCAAAGAACCCGATATCCGTTTGCACCTCGGCTTGGCCGGAGCCGTCAAGGCTCAGATTGACTAGGATCTGGGTTTCCGCCGTGTTCCGGCTTATTTCGGCTTGACGCATGAAAATGATGCTCCTTATCGGCCCAGGTAAAGCCGGTCGCCCAGGAACACAGGCAGCCCGCTGTCGGCGATGCGTTCGGCGGTCTTCTCGATGGGATACTCCAGCCGGACCTGCTCAAACCGGCCTGTATCGGAGTCGTAGAAACCGAAGCCGGCCCGCGGATCGCCATCCCGCGGCTGGCCCACGGACCCAGGGTTGATGAAAACGAATTTGCCTTCTTCCACGGTGAATGCGCCTGTTTCGTCGAGTTCGCCCATGCCTGCGGGGGTGAAAATCCCCGCGTTATGCGTGTGGCCAAAGAAACAGAGGTTCAGGTCATGCTGTTCCAGTACTAGGACGTGAGGGACGATGTCTTGCCACGAGAACAAATACTGGTCGCGATTGCCTGGCGAGCCGTGAGCCGCGAAGAAATCGCTGAACACCCGGCTGTCGGGCAACTCGCGCAGCCAGGCCCTGTTGTCCTCCCGCAGCGCGTCCCGGGTCCATTCCGCCGCCGCTTGGGCCACGGGATTGAAACCCAGGGGATCCTCCCGGCCACACGCCACTGCGTCGTGGTTGCCGCAAATCGTGGGGATCGCCCGTTCGCGGATGATGTCGGCGCACTCGTTGGGATTGGGGTTATAGCCTACCACGTCCCCGAGGCAGACCGTCTGATCCACGCCCCGGGCGTCGATGGCGTCAAGGACCACCTCAAAGGCGTCAAGATTCGCGTGTATGTCAGAGATTATGGCGTAAAGCACCCCATTGTTCCTTGTAATTGGTTGAACCGAACCCTTTGCTCAAGGCCGGAATGGTTGCATCAAAGACCCAAAACGTGAGGAAAACAGCCCCGGAAAAGCCCCAGCCGCGTCCCCGACGGGA
>JAWOFY010000046.1:0-5205 GCA_046497285.1 Candidatus Hydrogenedentota bacterium | reverse complement strand
CTTCCAAGTCTTCTCCCACCTTAAGGGGCGCTTCGGCCAGGATCTCTCCATCTAGCTCGACCCGCACATCCCCCACAACCGTGCCGGCGGTCAGGGGCGCTTGAAGTCTTGCCGGCGCTGTAGTGACAAGCTCTACGTCGTACACTTGATCCATGTGCACATTGACCCAAAGGTCTTCCGCGGACTGGAGACGGGTCGTCCCGGTTGTGCTATTGTTTACCGGCGTTTCCTCCGCCAGGGCCTCGTTTTCGGCCAACAAGAGAAGCCGGCGCATTTCTTGGAAACCTTGCTCCATGAGGTAGCGCGCTAGTCCGAAACGATTGTTGGCGTTTGTAAATCCCATTACCACGGCAATCAGCCGGGTTTCGTCTCTTTCCGCTGTCGCCGTAACGCAGTAACCGGCGGCGCGCGTGTAACCGGTCTTAAACCCATCACATTCCTCCATCTGGGTTAGAAGGCGGTTGGTGTTGTTTCGGTGGTCGTTCCGCCGGCTATCTATATCAAGGGAGCGCGTTCCCACCCATTCCATGATGAGGGGGTGTTTCAAACACTCCTGTGCAAGCCGGGCCATGTCCCGCGCGGTGGTCCGGTCATGGGGGCGGTCGTCGTTGGTGGGAGGAAGCCCGTTTACGCTGAAGAATTCGGTGTTCTCCATTCCAAGCTCGGCGGCGCGCTCATTCATCCGCTCGAGATAGGCTTCCACGCTACCCCATAGGCCCTCAGCCACCATCACGGCCCCGTCGTTGGCCGAGCGCACGGCCACTGCCTGCATCAGTTCAGCCAAAGGCCAGACCTCTCCTTGCTGGAGATACACTTGGCTGCCCCATTCGGCGGCGGCGCGGGCGGAAGCGGTCAGCTCTTTGTCGAGTGTCCAATCGCCTTCAGCCACGCCTTCGGCCACAAGCAGCATTTGCATCATCTTGACCATACTGGCGGGCGCTCTTACTTCTTCAGCGTTATGCTCTGCAATAACGAAACCGCTATCTGCGTCGATCACCACAAAACTAATATTGTTTTCGGCGGAAATATAGTCCGCAAGCGCGGCCCCAGCCGCCAAGCGTGTTACAGCTATTCCAACGAGGAGGGCGGTGAACGCCAAGGCACGGCTCCGAAAAAGACCAGAATTATGAGTAGATATCAGCTTCATTGGTGTGTAATCTCCTTCCACTGTAATGGTTTTAAAACAGCACAAAAAACAGTGTCTTACCCTTCGCAAAGCGGCATGCACAAGCAAATCAACGTGTTGGATCTTCGCGCAAACCAGCCCTCGCAGGTGGCCAAGCGGCTAGTTCGCGACTCTCCCCAATTGAGAGCGAAATGTGTGGCGAAAGCGCGCCAAGCCATTGATCCCGGCTGAGCGAACCGCCCTGACCTTCTGTGGCGCTCTTGCTTTGCTTATCCCCATGGCGCCACAGCTAGGCGGAGTACGAAGGCCGCGCTTCAGGAACGGATTCCAGTAGCGCGGGGATCTCATCAATCGGAAACGGTTTTCGTAACGTGGCCTTTACCTCCGGCCAGTGACTCAACTCTTGGTAGATGCCCGAAATTACACAAACAGGTGTATTCTGGCTAGCGGTATTTTCTCGTAGCGCGCCGACAATTTCGGACGGATCCCCACTCGCGATCCCGTCGACATCCACCACAATGAGATTAGGGTGAAATTGCGCTGCTTGGTTTATTGCCCAGTCCAAATCCGTGGCGCACAAGGGCTGAGTTCTTCGCCGCCGTAACGCCGAAGCGGCATAGTCCAAGAAGTCGGAATCCTTGTCAATGAGCAAAATCCGTGGAGCGCCAGCGGCCCCTTGTCCCTCGGCGCTCTCGGTTGGCGCTTCCCCCGCCGCAGCCAAGGAAATCCGGCGTCTCAGTTCGGCGGGGGTGAACGGTTTGGAAAGCCAAACCACGTCGCTTGGAGATTCGCTTTCGGCGTGGGAGGCGCCCACGCTGTTCGGCGGGGCGCAAAATCCCACCACGGGGGTATCGCGCAGATCCAGTTCATGTCTCAAACGTGTTACAGGAGCTTCTCCGCTGTTGGATTGATTGTTATCCAGACATATGACATCCGGCATCAGCTCACGGGCGTTCCGGATGCACTCATACACATTGCCCGCCTCATGGACGGCGGCTCCGGCCTCCCTCATTACAGCGGCGATCATTTGGCGGCTTTCTTGGTCTTCCATACCCAGCACGAGCAAATACTCATCCAGCCGCTCAGCTTGTCTATCGGGTGTGCTGCGAAACGCCGCGTGGGGTAAGGTAAAAGAAAATGTGCTTCCTTCTCCGGGTGTGCTGTTCACGGTGATTTCACCGCCGTGAGCTTGCACGATGCTCTTGGCGATGCTCAGCCCAATGCCGGTCCCCGAATAACGGCGACTCAGATCGCTGTCGACCTGATAAAACTTGTCAAACACCCGCTCTTGATGAGTCTCTTCTATGCCGATCCCCGTATCGTGCACCGCCAGAGTGAAATCGGAGCCGGCGCAGCTACATTCCACGGTGACCCGGCCGCCCGTTTCCGTGAATTTGATGGCGTTGGACAAGAGTATGGTAAGCACTTGATTTAACTTGCTCGGATCACCCCAAACCATGGGGGGCTGTTCGTTGCTGCACAACGACTCAAGCGAGACGCCTTTCTCATTAGCTTGAGGGTGATGCGACATCAGTTGCTCCTGGACCAGCGTGTTCGCATCGAAAAGCCGCAAGGACAACTGAACGCCCCGGATCTGCATGCGGCTGAACTCCAGCATCTCTTCGATTAATGCTTGCAGACGATCTACATTACGCCTCATCACTTCCAACGCCGCGCCCCGACTTTCGCCGGAATCGTCCTCCGCGTTTTCGAGCATCTCAATGTAACCTCGAATGGTGCTGAGCGGCGTGCGTAGCTCATGGGTTACATTGGACAACAAAGAGTCCTTGGCCCGGTCCAGCATGCGGAGTTCTTGGTTGGCCTGCTCAAGTTCATTGGCCCGCATCTCCAGCTGACGCTGCATGGTCTTGAGTTCACTTACATCGGTAATCACCAGCGAATACCGCAAACCTTCTTGACTCGAGTCGTGAATGGGGGCCGCGCCCATCACCACGGGAAGCGTGTCACCGTCTTGCGTGATCAGGTTGACCTCCAAATTCACCCGCTTGCCCCCTTGGGCGGCGGCCATGTCGAAAAGCTCCAACAATTTGCCGCGGCTGGCGGGCCCCACATAATCGAGGACGGACTTGTCCCGCATGGCCTGCGCCGATACGCCCAAGAGCTGTGCGATGCGGTCATTGGCGAACTGGATACGGAACTGGCCGTCAACGGCCACAAACCCCTCGTTCATGGTCATAAGCAACTCGCGGAGATGCTGCTCGGACTGACGGAGCTGACGGGTCCGTTCCTGGACTTGCCGCTGCAAGTCCTCGGCGTAATGCTCCAAGCTCTTGGCCATCCGGTTCTGCTCGGTGACGTCCCGTAAGGTGGACAAGGCGCCCACCACCTGACCCCGTTTGCCATAGACCGGCGTGCTGCTCACCCAGAACTGGCGTTCCTCCCCATAAAACGGCCAGCTTACCTGACCCTCCTTGGTTCCGCCCTTCGGGTTGTCGGCCTGCGGCAAGATACGGTCCATGCCCACGCGCTGGGCCAACTCAGTGAGATCCATGCCGACGGCCTCGTCTTCGCGCAAGCCCGTCATTTCGAGAAAGCGGGGATTGACGGTGGCGATGACGCCAGCCGGCGTCGTCAGCACAAAACCCTCGCTCATGTGCTGGGCTAGCTGACGAAACCGGCCGCCCAATTCGCCGAAGGCCTCGTCGGTGCGCACGGCGATGAAAAGGACGGCCATCAAGCCGATCACCAGACTGAGCATACCCAACCAGCGGGACATAACCCCTACGTAGGGGGCGATGTCGTGGGTCTCCATAAGCCGGTCGGTAAAGCCGGACAGGGTAATCGCGGCGCCCAGGACAAGAAGGAACATGCCCCCGATGAGCATGAAGCGTTCGCGGCGTTTCATGTGGAGGTGGGCGAGGAGCCGCCCTCCCGCGAAGACAGGCAAAGTGACGGAGGCAAGGACCACAGCGCCGCGCACAACAGCGCTATCGAACTGTCGCGAAAACAAGACCCCCGCCATCCCAATGATGACTGGGATGAGATATAGCGGCACTCGTGTATGGGATTGCCCCTGCATTGACATCCAATTGCCCCTCTAAGGGCCGCCAGGGAGCAAGCGCCCCTCACACTTCATTCCTCCGCCCCGAATCCTACACTACAATATCCTGTGGAAGCTGGCTTGTCAAGCTCCTGTTGGCGCCCCACATACGGTATGGTTAAGCGCGCGCAATTTTGTCACTTACCGTTGTCGTAACCGGCCGTCTTCGGGCTGAAAGGACGGCTCATCCGTTATCAGAAGCACATCGTAGCGTATCTCCTCATTAAGGTTCTCGACGGCCAGCGTATGCTTGCCCGCGGGCAATTCCACGCCCTCGAGGTTGTAGTTCCCTGGCCAGACCCAGGTCCAAAGCCGTGGGGCTAAGGGATGGTCCTCCTCGATGAGGTCATCCGGCACATGCAAGTCGGTCGAACCGCCTCCCACGGTGGTGAGGGATTCGCCGTTCAGGGATACCTGCACGTTTTCCCACACGTTGTCGCCACGCCCGCCGCTTCCGCGTTGGAGGTGACGCAGCCAGAAGTAGTACTCGCCCGCATGAGGGACCTCGATGTCCCATTCCACGCGGTTCATGTCGGGCGACGCCGGCGCGAGATAGGCGGGTCCCCGCAAGCCGCCGGCCCCGGATTCCTCGAAATCCCCTTCGCGATCGCCTTCGGCGAAGGGCAGTTCAAACGTTACGGGTTCTGCTTCCCGCGCAGGCGTACTGGCTTGGGCAAACACGGCTTCGCTCTCGTTGCCCCGGCGATCCACGGCGGTGACGGCGTAATGGTACTCCGTCCCCGCGCGAAGACCCCAGTCGATGAACTCGGCCCTCGTGGGGGAACCGATTAAGTGTTCTTGGGCGGGGGCGTCGATGGGCTGACGGCTGGCATAGACTTGATAATGCGAAAGCCCAGGGTCGTCTGACGGCGCCCACTCCAGCCGGTTGACGCGCTCCCGCGCGTTTTCCGTCTGCAACGCTTCCACGGCCGGGGGCGGCGTTTGGCTCTCGGGACGCGGACCGGCCGGCTCGAAGTTCTCGTCCGTGGCCAAGGCGATGAGGTCCATCGCTGCTCCC
>JAWOFY010000478.1:0-5307 GCA_046497285.1 Candidatus Hydrogenedentota bacterium | reverse complement strand
AATGAAGAAACATTCATCAACAAGCACTATGGTGACAACGTCGGCTCTACTTCTTGTGCTGATATCATTCGTTGTCGGTCAATCTTACGCACGGGAATTGAGGGATCCGTACGATTGGCCTTTCTCCAAAACTTCTATATGGAACACGCCAATTGGTTCCGAAGCAGAATACACGCCTCAACCCGTGAACCCTGAGCATATAGATGGAGTTATGGTTGATGCTGACATTATCGTGATGAGACCGGACGCGCAATTGATGAAGGTATATGGAACCGAATACCGCTGGGGTCCCAATACAAACCGAGCTACTAGATGCGAAAGATATAATGACATTGTCCATCTTGAGTTACCTATACCCCGCGGTTATGTAACCGAGTTTTACGGATCGCGCCCAAACAATCCCGGGGCTATCCTCAGTACGGATGGACGCACACTGATACAAACACAACCGTTCCAGGTTTGCGAAGATGGCTATGCAACAACCGGTTTGAAAACTCCGGGGGGAGAACCGATAGACGAAATACTAAGGGTTGAGGACGGCGATATTCTTGGTGAAGGAATCCGAGGCATGCACGGCGGCTCTGGGTTAAGCAGTCTGGGCGGCGCCATAAGAGTAGGAGAGCTTTCGCCTGGATCCGATTCGATCCGTCATGCCCTTAAAATCTCGTTTCCTGGAGAGCACTATCTGTATTATGATCATGAAAAAGATAAGGGATATCGATGGCCTGCTTATCAGGACGATTCAAATGCCGAAAGGGCCTATACTGGAAATAATCCACAGGCATTACAGGGGGTGTTGCGTGCAATTCCAAGAGATATAGATATCGACTCGTTGGGATTAGAAACCGAGCCGGGAAGGAAAATCGCCTGGACATTACAAAATTATGGAGCGTACCAAGTGGAAGGTGTACCGTGGGCTCAGATGATGATCGCTGTAGAAGAAGGTCCTGACGGAGATGTTGCGAAAGAGTTTAGTCAAGACTGGGGTTACGAGATGGTGACCCAAGATAAGAAGGGTAATCCCTGGTTTCGGGACATTATCCGCCTCATGGAAGTCTTACATATTGTTACCAATAACGGACCCGAAACGATTGGAGGCGGAGGCGAACCTTTACAGCCACTAGCACCCGATTTCGTTCCGTTGAATAGGCTACACGTAACTACGGATGGAACAGAGGGCGCTGAGATATATCCTTCTGGCGAACTTCACAGGAAAGAGGGACATGAGTACACAATCCGAGTTACGGATTTACCGAAGGGATATGAGTTCTCGCACTGGGAAATCACTGAGGGCGCTCCTGTACTAGATAATGCGGGAAGTCTTGAGGTTCAGGTGTTGCTCAACGGTCATGATGCAAGCATTCAGGCGGTATTTGCGGCGCAATAGAGATAACGATTCGTACTTCATATGGATGATGCTTACTAATTAGGGCGACGTGGAAGCGCCCTGGTTTGAAAAGAGTAGTACCAAACCATTGCCAATAGGTGAGATGAAAAGGAGAGTCACTAATATGCCGGAACTAGGTTATGGAATCATTGGGTGTGGGAACATTGCGCCCATCCACGCCCAAAGCGTGAGCGAAGTCAAAAATGCGCGGCTTGTGGCGGTGTCGGATGTGCGCGAGGAAACCGCGCGGAAGCTCGCCGATCAATACGGCGGGGAGGTGTACACGGATTACCATGAGATGCTCAAACGGGACGACCTCGACGCCGTGAGCATTTGCGTGCCCAGCGGCATGCGGCTGGAAATCGCGAAAGACTGCGCGGAGGCGGGTAAGCACATTCTCGCCGAGAAACCGCTGGAAGTCTCCACCGACCGCATTGATCAGCTCATCGCGGCTACCGAGAAGGCGGGCGTCACGCTGGGATGCGTATTCCAACACCGTTTGTCGGAAGCAGCTTGCAACATCCGCGAGGCGATCAAACAGAACCGGTTTGGCAAGCTGGTGCTGGGGGACGCGTACATCAAGTGGTATCGCAGCCAGGAATACTACGACAGCGGAGACTGGCGCGGCACGTGGAAGCTTGATGGCGGTGGTTGCCTCATGAACCAGGGAATTCACCAGATTGATCTGTTGTTATCGTTCGTTGGGCCTGTGAAGACGGTCACGGCGCAAACGGCTCTGGTGGCGCACGAACGGCTCGAAGTCGAGGATCTCGCCACGGCGATGCTGACATTCGAAAGCGGGGCCATGGGCGTCATCGAGGGCAGCACGGCCATCTGGCCGGGCCATCCCGCGCGGGTGGAAGTGCATGGCGTCCAAGGCAGCGCAACGATCGAGGATGGCGCTTTGAGTTTCTGGCAATTTCAGGAGGAGAAGCCTGAAGATAAGAAGATTCAGGAACAAATGAACGCGGCTTCCGAAATGGGCTCAGGGTCGGCGGACCCCATCGCCGCGCTGAAACACGAAGGCCATCTTCGCCAGATTCGTGACTTTGTCGAAGCCCTTCAAGAGGGGCGGCCGCCCGCTGTTGAAGGCCGGGAAGGACGCCTCGCCGTAGAGTTGATCGAGGCGATTTATCGCGCCGCTCGGTCCGGGGCTCCCGTGACCTTGGGGGCCTGATTTGCGCCGAAAGGGAGATATCCCGTAAGATCCCCTTATGTGGATCTAGGGAAAGAAGCCCCCGGTTGGGGCTTCTGGCGTTCGCGTAGCCAACAGGAAGGCTGCGAGGGAACGCCTCAAATGCAGTACGACTCAAGGAGACACAGCACAATGCAGAAACGTTTGTTAACAAGCACTGTCACGCTTGCGGCCGCTGTTATGGGCGCGGTCGCTCTGGTGGGGATCCCCGCCGTTGCTCAGCAGGTGGAAGCGCCTCCCCCGCCTCAGGAACAAGGGCAGCCGCCTCAGCAACAGCAACAAGGGCAGCCGCCTCAGGGACAGGGGCAGCCGCCTCAACAACCTCCGCAGATGCAAATGCCCCAACAGCCACAGCCGCCCGACGTGCCTGATGTGGTGGCCCGGGTAAATGGCGAGGAGGTTACAGGCGAAGAGTTCCAGGAAGCCTACATGCAGTTCTCGCAAATGATGATGACGCAAGGCCAGCAGCCTCTAAGTGAACAAGAGGTGCTGGATCAGCTCATCAACACCCGGATCCTCGAGATGCGGGCGGAAGAAGCGGGAATCGAGGTTCCGGACGAAGACGTCCAGGAGCAACTTGACGAGCTGGCGGAACAGTTCGGAGGCGAGGAACAACTCACCCAATTGCTCGAGCAACAAGGAATCGACCGCGATGAACTCGATGATATGATTCGTCAGGACCTCCGGAATGCGGCGTTCCGCGACGAAATCACCGACGTCGAGGTGACCGATGAAGAAGTGCAGGAGACGTACGACGAGCTTCGCGAGATGGGCGAGTTCGAGCAAGGCGAACAGGCCGACATCCAGCATATCTTCATCGAGGGCATGACGGAAGAGGACCGGGAAGCCGGTGAAGAAGAGATTTCCGACGCCTACCAGCGCATCGCAGACGGCGAAGACTTTGAGGACGTGGCCAGCGATGTGTCCGAGGACCCCACGAGCGCCGAGGAAGGTGGCCGGATGGAAATCGAGCGCGGCATGCTTCCGGGGATGCCCGAGTTTGAGGAACAGGCCTTTGAGGCTCCCATCGGCGAAGTGAGCGAGCCCTTTATGAGCGAGCAGGGCTGGCATATTATGCGGGTCATCGAGCGGGAAGAAGGCGGCACGGTTCCGCTGGAGGAAGTTGAAGAAGATATCCGCGAGTTCGTGCGTCAGAACCAGCAGGGCGAACAGCTTCAGGAATGGGTTGAAGCTGAACGCGAGGAGATGGATATCGAAATCCTGATGGATCCCGCCGAGGAGTCCGAGGCGCCCGCCGCTCCGCAGTTGGATCCGGATGCGATGCTGGAGTAAAGCAGGCGTGAGAGCGCTGACAAGAGTGGATTGGAAATAGTCCATTCGTGGCGTTTGAATTAGTGCTGTGGAGGAATAGTGGTAAGGCCTGTCCCCGCCCGGCGGGAAGCGGAATGCTTCCTTCCGGTGACGGGGGCAGGCCTTTTACCAGCACCAGGTACGTGTGGAAGGAAGGAGTAACGCCGTGGAAATCAACGTGTCGGACACCAAGCAAGAGATGGGCAAGGCCGCTGCCGAACGCGCCGCGTCAGCCTTGCGCGAGAGCCTCTCGGAACGGGGAGCGGCAAACCTTATCGTGGCCACGGGCGCCAGCCAGTTCGAAATGCTGGAGCATCTTGTGAGGGAGCCCGATGTGGACTGGAAGAATGTGCACATATTCCATCTCGACGAGTATATCGGGCTGGATGACGCCCATCCCGCCAGCTTTTGCCGGTATTTGAGAGAACGCTTCGAAGAGAAATTGCCCGAACCGCCCGCCGCGTTCCACTACCTCAACGGGATGGCTGCGGACCCGAAAGCGGAATGCCGCCGAGTCGGAGAGATCATTGCCCGGCATCCCATCGACGTAGCGTGCATCGGCATTGGCGAAAACGGGCACCTCGCGTTCAACGATCCGCCGGCGGATTTCGAGGTCGAGGATCCCTACATCGTGGTGAACTTGGATGAGGCCTGCCGCAAACAGCAATTTGGGGAAGGGTGGTTTGATTCTATCGAGGATGTGCCCCAACAGGCGATGTCCATGAGCATCAAACAGATCATGAAGAGCAAGAGGCTGGTCGTGACCTGCCCGGACGAACGCAAAGCGGAAGCCGTGAAGAATGCGGTGAAGGGGGAAGTCACCAACATGTGCCCGGCGTCGAAGCTGCAAGAGCATCCCAACTGCACGCTGTTTCTTGATACGCCCGCCGCGAGTCTCTTGTAGACAGGGGAGACAACGGGCGGTTCCGGTCACGCCGCCGTGTACCGAACCATGATCTGCCCACGCGGATGCCCCCACGCTCCGATATAGGTGAACCGCCATCCGTTCTCTTCGCCAAACCGTTGCATCTCGCTTACAGGATAGGCGGCTAAGCTGAAGCTGTGGGAATAATCCGGTTCGATGACGGACCCGCTTTCAAAGAAGGTGGCGTAGCACGTATGCCCGGTTTCCACAAAACGGCGCAGGTTGCCCAAACACAACAGGATCGCCTCGCTTCGGATATGGGTGAAGAGGGACTGCGCAATGGAGTAGTCCGGCCGTCTGGAAAACCGGCTGAACTCGAAGGCGTCGGACACCACAAACTCCGGACTTTTTTCATCCGGCAAGCCCGCCTCCAATTCCTTGGCCACGCCCGCCTCGATCAGTCCGGCATCCTTGTCGAGCCCGAGGTAGTTGCCGGGCTCCAGATAGCGGATGAAGTGCGCGCCGCCGCGTAAGGAGCCGCATGCGATG
>JAWOFY010000449.1:0-10108 GCA_046497285.1 Candidatus Hydrogenedentota bacterium | reverse complement strand
AACTCCTGTTACCTTAAATAATCCTACACCTAATAGTTCAATGTCTTTCCCCAGGGCGTTTTTTTCTCCAAAATACTTTCTGGCTAATTTTTCTGTTAGCACTATCGTGAAGCGAGGCTGCGACGGAATAAACGCGTTGCCTTTCGTCAAACTAACCATGGCGAAATAACCGCCACCCCCGGACAGATTACCGTAAAACCGGTCGAACCCGCGCTGCAATGGCCACGTCTCACGGTGCAGCGTCGCGGCGGGGTCGCCGTAGTTGTAATGGGTGACGTGCCACTTGCCGCTGATGAACGTCTGGTAGCCCGCCTCACCGAGGACTTCGCCCATCGTAACGCAACGGTTCGTTAGTCGGCCGCGGTACCCCGGGTCATCGCCCGCGCCCACCATCGCCCCGAGGCCCGCCTGGTGGGGATAGAGCCCGGTGAGGAGAGAGCCCCGTGTCGGCACGCACCGGCCCGCATTGTAGAACTGGGTAAACCGCAGACCGCTCTCCGCCAACCCGTCCAAATTCGGCGTTTCAATCTCGCCGCCGTAACATCCCACGTCGCTGTAGCCCATATCGTCGGCCATGATGACCACGATGTTCGGGCGACTGTCTGGGGCTGCATCGGTGGCCCTCATCCCCGCGAACGGCAGCGCCGCCATACCCGCGCCCACGGTTTTCAAAAAGCTGCGTCGATCCCATTGCTTCTTCATCACGATTTCCCGCCTTTCCTTCGTTATGGTTGAGTTTACTTTCGGTAACAAGCCTATTGGGGATGGGTCTATGAAAATACCATCATTGAGCGTCCGCGTTCTCGGCAATCTCGACATCCGCTGCAACTTCTGGCCGCACGCTTTCCCAGTGAAACAGGTTGTCCTCGTATTCTTCGTGCCCGTAATGCGTCAACGGCATATCGCGATAGATGGGACGGGTAATCTCAACCACCCCGTCCCAATAGGCCAGCGCCTGTTCCAGGCGCTCCACAGCGTCCTCCTTGCGCGCGTCTTCTCCGGTCCGGCGATACGTCTGTAAGGCCACAGCCCCTCTCAGCTTCTCCGCGAAATGCAGCCCCAGGTTTGCCCAGGCTCGCACATCCGCTACCTCATACATCAGGGAAGCGTCGTCCTCCACCGCTATGCCCTCCACCAAGCGTAACGCTTCGCGACACTCTTGCTCCAGCGTATTCGCAAGTTGGGGAGGGGTGACCCGATGTTCCTCAAAAGAACGATCCGACAGCTCGGCATCCACATAATCCGCCACGGACACGTAATCGGGATCCAAGGGCGCTTGTTGGATCAGCCTGTCAACGGAGATATATCTCATTTGCCCCTCATGCAGGGACAGAAACCCTTCGCTGTAGAGCGTGAAATCCCAGGTGCAGTCAAATGCGGAAGCTAGGCGCAGCGGCACAGAGGAAGCTAGGGAATACGCTTCAAGTAAATCGCTTGCCTGTTCGCCATAGCGCCGAACGAATTCCGCCTCAAAGACATCATCCGGGGTATCGGGATCATACAAAAGCCTTCCCCACAGCATGTAGAACAGCCACTGGCGTTCGAACGCATAGGTCCAGTCCACCGGCTCCTCAATCGCCGTGAAATAATCCTTGGCGGGAATATAGGTCTCGGACCCCACAAAATAGCCGCCCACATAGCTCTTCTGGGCATTCAGGGCAATATGCTCGCGAATGAAATCCGGCACGCCCCAGCGCAACGCGAAAAAGTCCTCGTTGCGGGCCATCCACGTGATCTTGTAGTTCTCCGGTTCCGGTTTGAAATACGCATCACCCAAATCTCCGCCATGCACTTTGACCAATTCTGGCGTGGAGTGGGCATGCGACCAATTGAACTTCATCTCCACCCAGATGGGGCCCTCGAACAGATCGCCCCATTCCTCCATCGCCGCGCGGCTCAGCTTCTCCGTGGCCTCGCTGGTGGAACCACCGGATCCCGTGCCCGCCGAGAAGGGGGCCCGATTGATAAACTTCGCCGTTCGATCGGCTTGGCGGATTCCTTCGATGATTGTTTCATTCATCCAATCCTGCCGCTCTTGGGGGGTCATCCCGCCCATGCCTTCCCCATAGGAAACGCCGAAACCGTCCAACCGGGGGTATTCTTCCAGCACTTGCGTGACGCTCTCGCGCGTATACGTCTTCACGACTTCCGATGTGTCCCCCTCCTCGAAGTAATTCGGGTAATAATTCTCTCCTTCCAGGTTGTGGGCTTCGGCAAACGCGCGGCTGACAAAGATGTTCCAATTCACCAGATAGGTTTCGATGCCGCGTTCGTCCGCCATGCGGAAGATACTGCGATACAACTCTTGCCACTCGGCCAGTTCCTCTTCCGTGAAGGGACTGGCCTCGGGAAAATTCTCGGGCATAATCATGTAGGGGAATGGATGAAGATTCCATAGGGTCAGCGTGTTGAAGCGGTTTTCCGCCATCATATCGAGAAACGCCTCCCAGTAATCGACATCCCGCAATGTTTCCCTATGCAGGCGCAGCGCGGAGCTGGAACGATAACTGTCCCAAGCAAGATTGTGTTTAATGCCGCGAAACGGGAGATGGGGGGATTCGGTGGCCGGCTCGATTTCCTCCAGCCGGATGCCTTTGCGCAGATCCTCGGCCAGTGCAAGCGCCCCATAAATCATACCCCGTTCATCGCCACCACGAATCATGATCGTCCTGCCGTCCGGACGTATGGAAAAGGCTTCCGCTTCGAGGTCATCCGCGTCAACAGCGAGTTTGATCACAAACCCATCATCGGTTATCTGATCCGATAGCTGGTAGTCCTGCGCGTCAAGCGCTTCCTTCAGCATACCCGTCCCATAGGCGGCTTGCGGTACAGTAGAATCGTGCTCCACGTATACATCAGCGGATAGCGCGGCGTGTGTGACGCCCATGGCAAACGCCCATACAAAAAACGAACGCATCGGAACGGCCTCCTTATGTTTTGCCCATCTTCTCAAACGTCCCGGCCCCCCGTTTTCGTGCTGAATCAACGGTAATCCACCGGCGCTGCCGGTGGTCCCGGTGGAAGCCGATCTTCATTCGGCTACCTGTGGAAGGGGAGGAGGGTAAGCCTCCTCCCCTTAATGGATCATGGGCTTTAACAGCCCAACCCTTTCCAGAAGTAACCGCTTGCTGTTACACGCCTTTTCACGGATCCAGTGGGCTCGGCCAGCTCGGCGACGGGGTGCGCTCCTCCTCGAAGAAGCGCTCGAACCAATCCACGACAATGGGATGGTCCTCCGCTATGTCGTTTTCCTCGCCGATGTCCTCGGACAAGTCGTAGAGTTCGATGGGCGCGTCGTGGGCTTGCCGCACAGCCTTCCATTTCCCGCGCCGGGCTGCTTGCTTGAAGTCACCGCCGCGGGCGAATTCCCAGTATAAGGGCCGGTCCTCCAACTCTGGCTGCGGCTGGGACAAGAGGCTGGGGAGAACGCTTACGCCGTCGATGTCTTCCGGCGGTGAGACGCCGGCCAGCTCAGCACACGTGGGCAACACGTCCGCGAAGTACCAGATGTCCTCGCTAACGGCGTCTTCCTCGATGACTTGGGGCCACCGGACCACCATGACCGTGCGGATGCCGCCGTCGTATAGGGATCGTTTGTGGCCGCGCAGAGGACCGGAGCTGTCGAACCCGCCTTCGTAGCGGTTCTGAGCGCCGTTGTCGGAACAGAAGAACACGATGGTGTCTTCGTCAATATCCAACTCCTTGAGAAGGTCCAGTATGCGGCCGACATCGCGATCCATCCGGGTGAGCATGGAGGCGTAGACCTTCATTTCCTCGCTCCAGTCCGTGTCCTCGGTATATGGCTCGAGTTCGGGGATTTGCCAGCGGGCATGGGGAATGGTATACGGCAGGTAGAGGAAAAAGGGCGTCTCTTCCGGACCGTGGCGTTCGATGAAGTCGAGGGCGAAGTCCGTGAACAGGTCGTGGACATAGACCTCTTCGGTATCGAAATCCTCCCGCGTGCCCGTGTTGCCCTCGAGATGCAACCTCTCTTGGTTCTCCCAGATGTATTCGGGGTAATAGGAGTGGGCGCGCGCTTGATTGAGGAAGCCCAGCCATTCGTCGAAGCCTTGCTTATTTGGCACGCCGGGCGTACCCGCTTCGCCGAGTCCCCACTTGCCCGTGATCCCCGTGACGTAGCCCGCTTCCTTGAGCACGTCCGCCACCGTCGTATCCTCTTCCAACAAGGGGACCCGCCAAGCGCCTTCGCCTCGAAACGGACATGCGACGGCGCCGTGGTCTTCCACATTGCTCATGTTCCCGCGCACCCTCGTGTGACCTGTATGCTGGCCTGTCATAAGCACGCTACGCGAGGGTGCGCAAACCGGCGCCCCCGCGTAGACATCGGTATAGCGGATGCCCTCGCGCGCCATCTGATCCACGTTGGGCATCTGGATGTGCTCTTGGCCGTAAACGCCTAGGTCGCCGTACCCCATGTCATCGGCCATGATGAAGATGATGTTGGGTTGCTTATCCGGGGCGGCCCCGGCCCGGCCAAGTCGCGCCAACGGCAACGCCGCCATGCCCGCCCCCACCGTCTTCAAGAAATCTCTTCTGTCCCAGTACCTTTTCATCGCAACGTCTCTCCTTATATTGGTTCGGCTGTGATTGGCCTTCCGTTTCACAAGGCCGCCCTTCCAGAAACTTCCCCGCGCCACTTCACTCGGAATTACACCGTTTGGTTACGAGCGCCACGCTCACCAAAGTTGTCTCAACCATTGCACGCCTTCATGATTTGTATCGGGACGAAGACGGACGATGTATTCGTTGGCGCCGCGTTGGGGCGCGTCGGGATCCGTGTCGGCGTTTTCATTCAGCCGCTCTTCGATGGCTTCGGCTTTGGGGCCAAGGTTGCCGAACGCATTCAGGGCTTCAAACGTGACGTAGACACCATGTACGTCCGGCTGGGCAAGCTCGGCCAATGCATCGAGCCCTTTGCTTCGATCGTTTTCGCCGCCGTACCGTACCAGCGTCTCGGCGGCGACGACGCGAACGCTCGGACTCTCGTCGTCAATCGCCTGTCGCACTTCCGGCGCCGCAGCCTCGAACGCCTCGGCCCCGCGAATGAGAACGCCCATCGTCGCCCAGTATCGAATAGCGGGATCGCCGTGACCTGTGCCTAGGATCAGCGCGGGAACGGCTTCAGCGGAACGCGCCGCCGCCAGCTCCGCCATTGCAAAGATGGATTCAAAGGGATACTGGTCTGGGTCCTGGCCCATCTCGTAAAGGCTCACGCCCTCATCAATTTCCCAGATGGGCGCGGTCGTCCCCTTGGCCCGGCGGTGCATCTCCGCCTCCGGCAAGAACGCGAGATCCCGCGTCTCCCGCATATGCCCTTGATGGGCCGCCCTGAGTTCGGCCAGTACCGCCTGATGCGCCTCGGAATCCACGAGGTTGGTGATTTCGTGGGGATCCTCGTGGAGATCGTAGAGTTCCTCGGCTGGTTTCGGCTCGAACACATGGGTTTCCGGCCCCTCAAGCGCGCCCTCTTCGTGCAACCGGCGCCACGCGCGCGTGGACTCAAAAGTGTACATGTAGCTGCTGAAGTGACCGTGCTTGAGATGGGGCATGTAATTGCGGATGTAGATGTAGCGGCCGCCGCGTACCGACCGCACCATGTCCTGGCGTTCGTCCATCCGGCCGCGGAAGCCGAAGAGATACTCACGCGGGGCCGTCTCGTGCGGTCCCATGAACGCGCGCCCATGCATCCAGTCCGGCGGTTCCACGCCCGCCAAGCTCAGCGCGGTCGGGCCCATGTCCACGAATCCCACCAGGCGATCCGTGGTCCCGCCGGGCTCATAGTCCGCCGGAGCGAGATGCCGGTACTTCTCGGGCACGTAGACCAGCAACGGAACGTGGAGGCCCGAATCGTAGGCGAGCTGTTTGTTCCGGGGCATGCCTGAGCCGTGGTCGCCGTAGAAGAAGATAATGGTGTCGTCGAGCCGCCCGTTTTCCCGGACCTCGTCCATCATGGCGCCGAACCATTCGTCCATGTTTGTAATCGCATGGTAATACTGCGCCCAATCCCGCCGGAACTCCTCGGTGTCAGGGTGATACGGCGGCAAGGGCGCCTCGTCCGGATCGTGGTGGGGCAAATCGGTGCGGTTGCGGATTCGGCTCCCGTGGCTCTGGCCGTTGTTGAACACGGCGAAGAAAGGCTGGCCTTCCTCGCGCTCGGTGTAATGCGCTTGGTTGGAGGATTCGTCCCAAACCCCATCCGGTTTGCGCACGTTGTAGTCTTCCTTGCCGTTGTTCGTGCAGTAATACCCGGCTTCCCGAAGAAATTCGGGGTACAAGCGCACGAAGTCCGGCATGCCCACCATGCTGCGGTGGTTGTGCGCGCCAAACGCGGGCGGGTACATCCCCGTGATGAGGGCCGTGCGGGCGGGCGAACACACCGGCGCGTCCGACCAGCACACCTCGTAGCGCAACGCCATCTCGGCGAAGGCGTCAAGGTTAGGGGTGTGGGCATAGGGATCGCCGTAACACCCCAAGTGCGGCCCGATGTCCTCGCAGGTCAGCCAGAGGATGTTGGGCCTTTCGTCATCGTTTGCCTGCGCCCCGGCGAATGACATCGCCCACGGGCTGCCCGCGGCGAGCAGGCTGGTCTGAAGAAAACGGCGGCGCGTGAAACGTGAACGGCTCATGGGACCCCCTCTCTATTCATCGTTCGCCGGTTCGCGGCCGTTGGCGCACGGGCGTTACGCCGCGCCCCGGCATTCCAACACCAAACCACCCGCTCTCCGCGGGCCTCTGCCTGTGTTGGCGCTACCAAAGCATCAGACTATTCGCTCTCATAAGCGAGATCCAGCACGTAGACTTGCCGGCTGCCATCGTGTGTGGAGTCGATGCAGATTCGCGTTCCGTCGCGGCTCCACCGCGGATGGAGGTCGCACCGCCATGCGCCGGTAAACTCCTCGGGCTGGTAAAAGCTGCCCAGGCGGACCACCTCTTCGTCTTCCATGCGCACAATGTAGAGGTGCTGCATCCGGTCCGCATCGGGATAGGTGTCGGTCAGCATCCACTCC
The DNA here is from genome assembly GCA_046497285.1 of Candidatus Hydrogenedentota bacterium. Lineage (GTDB taxonomy): Bacteria > Hydrogenedentota > Hydrogenedentia > Hydrogenedentales > SLHB01 > SKRY01. The sequence continues at coordinate 3,080 of JAWOFY010000449.1, read as the reverse complement.
CCATCGGGTGAGAAGTGGCAATGCCCGTCCCGGCGGATTTCGTCCGGCGCGATGGGCCGGTGATCGTCCTCGCCATCCGTGAAGAAGACATGTAGCCAAGGCGTCTCGGCTTGATAGCGCGACGTGACCACCATGCGCTCGCCGTCCAGCCAGTCGTAGTGAGACGCGCCCCAATCGTAAGGCAGCACACACCGGAGATCGCTGCCATCGGGGTGCACCGTGAAGCCCGCGGTCTGACGCCGGTCATCGGTATCGTGAATGCGCGCCATGAAGAAAATGCGATCATCATCCCGGCTGAAGAGCACATGGTTGAACCACAGGAGGTTCTCCTCGGCCCCCTCGGGCACGGGCTCCGCATCGAACGCTTCCCGCAAGGATACAATAAGCTCGGATTCGCCGGTCTCGAGGTCCATGATGTAGAGGCCGTCGTCCTCGGGATGCGGGTGGTCATCCGCGGCGGCCTCCACGCCCGCGTACCCGTAGCCCGGCCGGGTAATGCGAAGGCGGGAGTAGCTGATGCTCGCCGCATGCCTGCCGTCGTTGGACACGGCCGCCACGGGGCGGTCGAGGGTGCGGCGCTCCCCCGTCTCCACATCGTGAATCACGCTTATGAGGTCCCCCTCATTCCGATCGTTGTAAATGAGCTTGCGGCCGGGCAATTCATCCAGCCAATGGACTAAGGAGCCTTGCTGGAAGTTCCACGCGGCCGTCTCGGCGATCACCTCGGATTCGTCCGTCTCCAGATTTTGCAGCACGATCTCGGCCCGGTCATCGGCTTCCACCAACCGGTCGCTGAACGTCGAGCGCAGGTGGACCAGATACTGTTCGGAGGGATCCCATGGGACCATGCCGTAGTATCCGAAGAAGTTGTGTTCCGGGCCTTCCGTGATTTGCCGGACTTGCGAGATTACGGGAAAGCCATCGGGCGCATCCGTGTTCAGGTCCACCTCGGCCCCCGCCCACGAGGCGCAAACAAGCGCCAGCATACATAGCCAATACCCACGCATATTCAGAATCCTTCCTAGTTGATCTCAGTTTTGCGCTGCTAGACGCAAAAGCATTGGGCGTCTTTAGCCAAGATGGTATTCTACGCCACGTTCTTTCGGGATTCCAAACATCGAAGAACATACCCAATCGTTGGTTAAGAGGTTCGTACTACCGTAGCGCCGCCTTCCAGGCGGCCTATGTGTCCCGGTAAGATGCCAGCGCTGCGTCTAAACCCGCAGGACGAGTACCCTACGCTTTCACGCGGTATCGATATAACCATAAATAAAAATTCTAACCCATCCAGAAGCTATTAGTACGTATTAAAAAAGTATTGTCTTCAAACCCCCAAGATTGTCTATGCTTTTCTACTCGGGGAATATTTGGAGAAGGTCCGGGGGTTAAGTAGACAATCATGGCCGCAGTGGCCATGGCATCACGGAAACAGAAAGGGAAAAGAAAGATGAGTAAGATCCAATTGGTTGCAATGTGCCTTATGGGCGCAGCGGTATTGACGGCTGGCGGCGTGTTTAACAATGCCGCTTACAGCCAGGAACCATCGAACACCATCGTCGAGACAGCCGTGGAGGCGGGCTCGTTCGAGACGCTTGTAACGGCGGTGGAGGCGGCCGGCCTCGGGGACACGCTTAACAGCGAAGGTCCCTTTACGGTTTTCGCTCCTACGGATGAGGCATTTGCCGCCTTGCCCGAGGGAACGGTAGAGGCTCTTCTCGAAGACATTCCCACCCTGACAGCCATCCTCACCTATCACGTGGCTTCGGGTGAGCTGAGCGCCGAAGATGTGGCGGGAAGCGAATCTATCGAGACCGTGTTCGGCCAATCGATCGCCGTTGACACCGAAGACGGGGTACGCGTGGATGACGCGGCAGTGACCACTGCGGACATCGAATGCAGCAATGGGGTAATCCATGTGATCGACGCCGTGCTTTTGCCGAAGGATCTCGCTGAGACGGCAGCGGCGGCTGGCGGGTTTGAGACGCTTCTGGCGGCTGTCGAGGCGGCGGACTTGACCGAGACCCTGAAAGAAGGCGGCCCCTTCACCGTCTTCGCCCCCACGGACGAGGCCTTCGCAGCCTTGCCGGACGGAGTCGTGGAGTCGCTGCTTGAGCCGGAGAACCAGGAAACCCTAGCTCGCGTACTAACCTACCATGTCGCGGATGGCAGGGTGAAAGCAGAAGAGGCCGTGGAACTCGACGAGATTCCCACGCTCGAAGGAGGCGCCCTCAACGTTGAGGTGGACCGGGAAAACGGCGAGGTCACGGCGGTGCGCGTTGGCGGAGCAACGGTGACAGCCACGGATATTCCGGCCCTCAATGGCGTGATCCACGTCATCGACACCGTTTTGCTTCCCCCCGATATGCAATAGGCTAACCAGCCTCAAAACCACGTGTCACAATGTTCCGCGCCGGGAAGGCCACGTTCGCCTTCCCGGCGCGTATTACTTTGTCAGCCATGCGTGAACTTAGGTTTGGATTCAAAAGAAATGATGACCACCACGAGTACTCAATCGGTAAGAAAAGATGGGGTAGTGCGTGGTACGCCTTCAGGTGCGCCAGTCTATAAAACGGGGCGGCGATTCGCCCAATAATTTCGTACACATGGCCGTACCCGTTTCGAGAGGGGAACAATAAGGGGATTTGAAGCACCATCGCGGAGAAGCCCCTCGCGTACCGAAGAAGGGCCTTGATGTTCCTCCTTTGCTCACCAAGCCCCCCTAGACGCGCCACCTAAACATCACTGCAAGAAAGTCCCCGGCCAAAGCGCCGGGCCCCGCACGTCCTATGTGAATCCAGGCGTACGCTTTGCTTTGACGTCACCCACGGCCTCTGCTATCGTTTGTTCTAGTGCTGGAGGTTTAAGCGACGGCGAGCATTCATGGATGCGTTAAGCCCGAACTTCACCGGCCTTCCGGAAGGATGGGCAGGATAAGGAAAGGAGCCTGGAAATGCGAAATCGATGCGGTCTCGTGGTATACTGTTTAACGATGGCGGTCCTGTGTTTGGCGCCGAGTGCGGGAGGAGATGCGCTTCTGAAGGCGTATCCTGGCGATGGAGGACTTGGGGCCCCGCCGGAGG
>JAWOFY010000169.1:0-7751 GCA_046497285.1 Candidatus Hydrogenedentota bacterium | reverse complement strand
GTCAAACGGTATGGACTCGGCGTCAGCGCCGCCACGGTGCGCAATGTGATGGCGGATTTGGAGGAGCGAGGCTATCTGGAGCAGCTCCATACGAGTTCCGGGCGCGTACCCACGGATCGTGGGTACCGGTATTACCTGAATTACCTCATGCCCGTGCAGCCGCCCTCGCCGCAAGAACAAGAACAGATCGACAGCGAATTGTCGCAGATGGTGAGGGATGCGCAGGAGGTCATCCGGCACACGAGCCAACTCCTAGCGTTGATTTCGCATCATCCGGGCATTGTGGAAGCGCCAGACGATACGAATGCTGTCATCCGTCACATTGAGCTGGCGGCCATTACGGAATGGCGCCTCGCCATGGTGGTGGCGGACAATTACGGCGGTGTGCGCACCATGCTGATCGTCCTTGATGAGCCGGTGCCCCGCGACGTCCTCGAGAAACTTAATCAGTTTCTCAATGAACAAGGGCAAGGGGTGACCTTTGAGCAGATGGGACGGGCGATAAGCCGGCGCCTTGAGGTTTCGCAAGACGAGGAACGGCGGGTGGCGGAGGCGGCGGTGCGCGTGCTTGGCCTAATGCCGCCTCACCGGTCGGCGCAAGTGTTTCTGGAAGGAACTATCCAGTTATTTGAGCAGCCCGAGTTTCATGATGTGAGCAAGGCGCGTGCTATTTTAACGCTGTTGGAAAGGCGAGAGCACTTCATCGAGGTGTTGCGTGGCCGCTTGCTCACGGAAGAGCCGCCCCGCTTTTCGGTTGTTCTGGGCTCTGAAATGGAGTCAGAGGGCATGGAAGAGATCAGTGTGGTGGCTTCCCCCTATATGGTGGGGGGACAAACAGTGGGTATTCTTGGTGTGGTTGGTCCGCGGCGCATGCCTTATTGGCGATTGACGCCTGTCGTGGGCTATACGGCCGGTTCCCTCAGCCGGCTTCTGACCCGGCTGGCGGGTTAACCGCCTGTCGCCAGTAGCGCCAATAACCGAGCCGTGAAGAGGGCCTCGTTAGGTGGCCTAGAACAAGACGCAACATGGATCCTATGAGAAAGCATTGGAAAGAAGACAACGATAACCGTCAAGGACCTGAGGAAGAGGGACACTATTCCGAGGACCCAGAGACTTCGGCGGAAAGCAGTGAAAGCGAAGCGGGGGACGCCAATGCCCAAACCCCGCTCAGCGGCGAGGAAACGCCTCAGGACGAAGATACGGAGTACATTCGGGGTGAGCCGGTGGATGACGATGATTTCTCGTCGGGCGAGGCCGAAGCGTATCGCACCGTGCTCGCCCAGAAGCAGGCGTTGGAAGAGGAACGGGAAGCGCTGCGGGAGGAGCGCGATTCTTTAAAGGACCAGGTCCTCCGCACCCGCGCGGAGTTCGACAACTACCGCAAGCGCCTCGCCCGCGAGGCCGACCAGAACAAGAAGATGGCCACGGAAGACTTGGTTCGCGATCTTCTGCCTATACTTGACAACCTTGAGCTGGCGCTTGAGCATGGCAAGGAAAGTGCAGAGGGGCTGACAGAAGGCGTGCAGATGGTTCAGAATCAGCTGTATGAGGCCCTGACGCGCCACGGGCTTGAAACGATCGAGAGCACGGGCGTCGCCTTTGATCCAAACGTCCATGAGGCGCTCATGCAGGCGCCGTCTGATGAAATTCCAGAAGGCCACGTGCTTCAGACTTTTCAGAAGGGATATCGGTTGTATGACCGGGTTATACGGCCCGCTAAGGTGATTGTGAGCCAGGGAAAGGCTCAAGAGGACGGGGAAGATTCGTCCTCGAGAACAGAGCCGCAACAGGCGGAGGAGTTGGACGAAACCCCCGGTTCAAATGCTAACATTGATGATCCCACCCAGGGCCGCGGCGCATAAACGCCGCCGTGCTTGAGTCAGGGGACTGAGCGGCTTGCTCGCGTAGGCGGGTCAAAGGGGCGTTCGGGCCCCATGTAGGGTATAGCGGGTGGGAATTTATCATATGTCTTTGTAAGAAATATTGGAACTTTAACTGATTTTCACTTAACCACGCTCGCCGCATCGATAATGTGCATGGAGGTATAGATACCATGGGTAAAGTAATCGGAATTGACCTTGGCACGACCAATTCCTGTGTCGCGGTCATGGAAGGCGATGACGGAAAGGTTATCGCTAACGCCGAAGGCAACCGGACCACGCCATCGGTCGTGGCCTTCAGCAAAGAGGGTGAACGGCTGGTGGGGGGCGTCGCCAAACGTCAGGCGATAACCAATTCTCACAACACCATTTTCTCGATCAAGCGATTCATGGGACGGCGCTATAACGAAGTGAGCGAAGAAGAGCGCACCGTTCCCTATACCGTGCGCGAAAGCCAGAATGGCGATTGCGAGATTGAGGTTCAAGGCCGCACCTATCGTCCGCCGGAGATTTCGGCCATGATCCTTCAGAAAATGAAGGAAACCGCCGAGAACTATCTGGGGGAGGAAGTAACGCAGGCCGTTATTACGGTGCCCGCGTATTTCAACGACTCCCAGCGTCAGGCCACGAAGGACGCCGGCCGTATTGCGGGCCTTGAAGTGTTGCGTATCATCAACGAGCCCACGGCGGCGGCGCTCGCCTATGGCCTGGATAAGAAGAAGGACGAGAAAGTGGCCGTCTATGACTTGGGCGGCGGTACGTTCGATATTTCGTTGCTGTCGATTGGCGATGACAGCTTCGAGGTATTGGCCAGCCAAGGCGACGGCCATCTCGGCGGCGACGACTTTGACCAACGCATCATTGATTGGCTTGCCGACTCGTTCATGAAGGATCAGGGCATTGATCTCCGGAAAGATCACATGGCCTTGCAACGGTTGAAGGAAGCGGCGGAGAAAGCCAAGTGCGAGCTTTCCACGACAATGCAGACGGATGTGAATCTGCCCTTCATTACCGCCGATTCCGCTGGGCCAAAGCATATGAACTATACGCTGACACGGGCCAAGGTCGAGCAGCTTTGCGATGATCTGCTGCAACGCACCAAGGGACCGTGCCAGCAAGCGCTGGAAGACGCCGGTTTGTCCAAGAATGACATCGACGAGGTCATCTTGGTCGGCGGGCAGACTCGCATGCCCGCGGTTATCGAGCTGGTGAAGGAACTCTTTGGCCGGGATCCGCATCGCGGCGTCAATCCGGACGAGGTGGTGGCTATTGGCGCGGCCATCCAAGGCGGCGTGCTTTCCGGCGACGTGAAGGATGTGCTGTTGCTCGACGTCACGCCCCTGTCGCTAGGCATCGAAACATTGGGCGGCGTGAGCACGAAACTCATCGAGCGCAACACGACGATCCCCGTGACCAAGCGGCAGATCTTCTCGACGGCCGCCGACAACCAGACCGCGGTGACCATTCATGTGCTGCAAGGCGAACGGGAGCTTGCCAAGGATAACCGCAGCTTGGGCAACTTTACCTTGGAGGGCATACCGCCGGCGCCGCGCGGCGTTCCTCAGGTTGAGGTGACGTTTGATATCGACGCGAACGGTATCCTTCACGTGTCCGCGAAAGACTTGGCCACGAACAAAGAGCAGAAGATCCGCATTGAATCGTCCAGCGGCTTGAGCGAGGACGAGATCCAGCGGATGGTCAACGAAGCGCAGGAGCATGAAGAGGAAGATAAGGAGCGGCGTGAACTTATCGAACTCCGGAACAACGCGGATCAGCTTCTGTACTCGACCGAGAAGTCGCTAAACGAAAACGGCGACAAGATGGACGAGCAAGACAAGCAAGCGTTGCAGGATGCCCTTGAGGAGCTGCGCAACGTGAAGGATGGCGATGACAAACAGGCCATCCAGTCGGCCATGGAGAAAGTGCAGAACACGTCGCACAAATTGGCCGAGGCCATGTATGCCGCGGCGGGAGCGAGCGCCGAAGCCACCGAGGCTGGTGGCGGAGACGGCCAGCAACAGGCCGGCGGCGCGCAGGAAGCTAGCGGCGAAGAAGGCCCCGTCGACGCTGATTTCACCGTTGTGGACGAGGATCAGGAAGAGAAATAACTGGAGGCGCTCGGGCGCGCCGGTTGGGCGCGCCCGAGCCAACCGGAAGCCATAGGCGGAGCGGATGCCTAAGCAAAAAGACTACTACGAGATACTCGGCGTATCCAGAGACGCCTCGCCGGAGGAGATACGGAAAGCCTACTTGAAGCTGGCGCATAAGTATCATCCGGACAAAACCGGCGGGAACAAGGAAGACGAGGACAAACTCAAGGAGATTAACGAGGCGTACGACGTCCTCAAGAACCCCAAGAAACGCGCCGAATACGACCGCTATGGCGAGGGAGGAAGCCCCTTCGGAGGCGGCGGCGGTTCGGGTGGTTTTGACCCACGCGATTTCGCCGGGTTTGGCGGCCAAGGCGCGGAGTTTGGCGAAGGCGAGTCCTTCGAGGATCTCTTTGATGTGCTCTTTGGCCGCGGCGGCGCGGGACGGAGACGGGGCGGTCCCGCTCGAGGCAGGGACCTGGAGGTCCGGCTCCGAATATCCCTTCGCGAGGCTGCTTTTGGCGTCAAGAAGGACATACAGGTAAACCGCCGCGAGGCGTGCAGCGAGTGCAACGGGTCGGGGGCGGCTCCAGGATCCGAGCCGCAACGCTGTCCGGATTGTGGCGGGGCGGGCCAGATCCGCCGCGCGCAAGGATTTTTCAGCGTAAGCCAGACCTGCCCGAAATGCCGCGGCGCGGGGCGCGTGGTGTCTAAGCCTTGTAAGCGTTGCAAAGGCTCCGGCAAAATGGCGGCGGAGCGCGAGATCTCGGTGGATATCCCGGCAGGGGTAGATACCGGGTCGCGTCTACGGGTGCCCAACGAAGGCGAAGCCGGCGATGGCGGCGGACCACGCGGAGATCTCTACATCTTGGTGGAAGTGGAGCCGCATGAGGTTTTTGAACGCCAGAACAACGACCTCATCTGCGAGGCGCCTATCAGCTTTGCGCAAGCCGCGTTGGGCGCGACCATACGAGTCCCCACGCTTAAAGGGGAGGCCGAGTTGAAAGTGCCGGCGGGCACGCAGTCCGGCACAATGTTTCGCCTCCGTGGCCAGGGAATGCCCGATTTGCGGGGGTATCACAAAGGCGACTTGTACGTAAAAGTGCAAGTGGAGACGCCGACAAAGCTGTCCCGTGAACAGCGAGATCTTCTCAAGCAGTTCGAAGAAGCCACGAGTTCAACTAGTTATCCGCTGCACAAGCGGTTCGTGGAGAAAATTAAACGCACATTGGGAGGCGGCGAGTAAGCGTGTAGCTAGCATACCTTTTGTTGCTTGAGGAACAAACGGATTTCTCAGGCACGTACATCTCCTCCATGGTACGTCTACCTGGCTACCTACCTCCTTTGATTGCGGGCTGTTTTCAGCCCGCGATTTCTTTGTGGGCTGAAAACAGCCGCATGCTTCGGTCTCTGTTTCAGCGCGGAAAAAAAGGACGGGGAGCATCGAGCATGTAGATCGCCAATAAACGGTGGCCCCGGCGGGACGAGGTGGTTGCCGCCGGGGCCACGAGTGGAACGAGGAGGGAACTATGGAGTGGGTTAGTACATGTCGCCCATGCCGCCGCCAGCGCCGGCGCCCTTGGCGTTTTTCGACTCCGGCAGTTCGGCGATGAGCACTTCGGTGGTCAACAACAGGCCAGCCACGCTTGAGGCGTTCTGCAAAGCCGTGCGCACGACCTTTGTGGGGTCGATAACCCCCGCCTTCAGCAAGTCTTCATACTCGCCAGTGGCGGCGTTGTAGCCCGTGTTGCCCTTCTTGTTCTTGACGTTCTGGACCACCATCGAGCCTTCTTCGCCCGCATTGTTAGCGATTTGGCGTAGCGGCTCTTGAAGCGCCCGAGCCACCAGCGTGGCCCCGATCGCTTGGTCACCTTCGAGTTCAAGTTTGCCCGGCGCATCCTCACACCGCAACAGGGCCACGCCACCGCCGGGCACAATGCCTTCCTCGATGGCCGCACGGGTGGCGTGCAGGGCGTCCTCGACGCGAGCCTTCTTCTCTTTCATCTCGATTTCGGTGGCCGCGCCGACGTTGATCACCGCGACGCCGCCCGCGAGCTTCGCTAGCCGCTCCTGCAGTTTCTCGCGATCATAATCCGAGGTGGTCTCCTCGATTTGACGCCGGAGGAGGTTGATCCGCCCCATGATGTCTTGGCTCGACCCCGCGCCTTCTACGATGGTGGTGCTATCCTTGTCCACCACGACGCGCTTGGCCCGGCCGAGATCGGAGAGCTGCACGTTCTCAAGTGACATGCCCAAGTCTTCGGTCACCGCGCGTCCGCCCGTAAGCGTGGCGATGTCTTGGAGCATGGCTTTGCGCCGATCGCCGAACCCGGGCGCCTTAACCGCGACCGCCTGGAAAGTGCCTCGGATCTTGTTCACCACGAGCGTCGCCAGGGCCTCGCCCTCTATATCCTCGGCGATGATCAGTAACGGCTTGCCATTCTTGGCGATTTGCTCAAGCAAGGGCAGCAAATTGTTGATGGCCGAAATTTTCTTCTCATGGATGAGCACGTACGCGTCCTCAAGGACGGCTTCCATGTTTTCGTTGTCCGTAACGAAATAGGGGGAAAGATAACCCCGATCGAACTGCATCCCTTCCACGACGTCCAACGTCGTTTCGATGCCCTTGGCTTCTTCCACGGTGATGGTGCCGTCGTTGCCGACCTTGTTCATCGCATCGGCGATGATGCCGCCAATCTCTTCGTCTGAGTTGGCCGAGATGGTCGCCACCTGACGGATGATTTCGTTGTCATCCTTGACCTGTTTGCTCAGGTTCGCCAACGCCTCCACGACGGCGTCCACCGCCTTGTCAATCCCTCGCTTGAGGGCCATCGGGCTGGCGCCGGCCGTGACGTTGCGAAGCCCATCACGGAAGAGGGCCTCCGCCAACACCGTCGCCGTGGTTGTGCCATCGCCCGCTACGTCCGAAGTCTTGGACGCCACTTCCTTCACCATCTGGGCGCCCATGTTCTCGTATTTATCCTCGAGCTGGATCTCTTTGGCGACCGTGACGCCGTCCTTGGTCACGGTGGGCGAACCCCACTTCTTGTCCAGCACCACATTGCGGCCCCGGGGACCCAACGTCGACTTCACCGCGCGGCTAAGCTTGCTTACTCCGGAGAGTATGCCCCGGCGCGCTTCTTCACCAAATTCAAGTTGTTTTGCGCTCATGTTCGAATCACCTCCCTATACCGTAGGGTTGTTAGTTTTCAATAACGGCCAGGACATCATCCTCACGCAAAATGAGATGATCCTCGCCGTCGAGCTTCACTTCCGTGCCCGCGTATTTGCCAATAAGCACGCGATCGCCCTTCTTCACCTCCAACTCGACCCGCTTGCCGTCCTCGTCAAGGCGGCCCGGACCCACTTCGATGACTTTGGCTTCCTGGGGCTTTTCCTTGGCCGTATCGGGGATGATGATCCCGCCACGCACCTGTTCATCAACTTCTTCGCGCTTGACTAGAATGCGGTTTGCAAGTGGTTTGACTTTCATGATCCATTCTCCCTTGTTACCAGTACCAGTGGTGTACTATCTCGAAATTCGCTTAACCTAGATACACTGTGTCCGCGCCTGTGATGGCGCCTATGCCTGGAATCCAAGACAGGCGCGAACTCGCCTCCCCCTACGATGGAGGAGAACGCGGCGGAACGGGGCCATTTCGCCCTCGACACGTTCCGTTGTTAATAGAGTAGCAACCTGCGTGCCAATTCTGGCGCGATCTTGTAAGTCCTTGTTATACAAGGGGTTATGTCGACGTGCGCGCTTCAGAGGAGGGGCGTG
>JAWOFY010000302.1:0-3276 GCA_046497285.1 Candidatus Hydrogenedentota bacterium | reverse complement strand
GTGGCCGTCCCCGAGCTTTATTGTCTGCAATTGCCGCCGCGGCTTGGTAGCGAACGGCGAGCCCTAACTTTCCGCCGGTAATTAACAACCTGCGCTCGTTCGATGCCTTTCGCGAATAATGGAAGAGCCAGCGCCGATCGCGGTCAGATTGTTGCTCTAACGCTCGATTTTCCTCGCCCTCATCGTCAACGGGACCGAGGCTGCGGACCGTGTTGTTCTCCGCGTACGCCGTCAATTTCACCGGATGAGGCGTGCGATTTTCGAGCGTGATGCCGGTAGCGCGATTCCGCTCTCGAACCTCCTCAGCGCTGCTGTTCTCCGGCGTATAACGCCCGCCCAGCACGCGCCCAAGCACAATCGGCCGCAGCGTGTCGGGGTCGTAATCTTCGGCAACCGTGATCCGTATCTCGTGTCCTCGGCCGGTGATCGCCGCCAGCGGATGATCGCCCAGCTCCTTTTCCGATTGTATCAATTCCAGTTGAATATCGACGTCCCGCTTGTGGTTGTAGGGCATGCTCAGAAGTGGACCATATGCCGCGTTGCCACGCGAATTGCGCACAACACTCCCATTGGGCAGGGAGTATGCGTGCTCGGCGTCAATCACCGTCGAATCCTCCACCTTGGCTGGAGCCCCCGCCAATGTAAGTGTAATTCCCCCGCGCATGCGCACGACCGTGCAGTTCTCAACGGTAATGCTCCCCGTCCCCCGTTCTTCCCCGTCACGTGTACCCCGGGTGTACGCCCGAATGCCATCCTCCGTCAGATGAAGCATCTCGTCACGGGGTATCGACTCACCCTCCTTCCACGCCGGATGCGTCCTCTTGTAATCGTGCTCGGCCGCCGGCCCGCTGGTTTCTTCGTACAACTCGTTTGTGGGACGAATCTCCCCTTCCAGATGCACGTTGCGGATCACCGTGTCCTGGGCCCCTTGCATGAAAATGCCGTGCCCAAAGGTTTTCACGTCAAATCGACAATCCTCGATCAACGTCCGATCGCCGCGCACTTGCATGGCTGAGTGTTTCCGAAGCCGAACGGTCGAGCCCCCGCCTTTCCCGAAGAGATCGCCGTAGCCGTACGGAGCCGAGCCGCGAATGATGAACCGGCAATTACGAAATTGGTTGTCGTCGCCCCGTACGGTAAACTCCGGCAGCGAGCGATGCGGGGCCTGATCGCCTGTGTTTACGAACGTCGCCCCCTCGAACGTATTGTTGTCACCCAAGATCCGATAGCCCGCCAGCGAGTGCACCGGCCCGCGCATGTCGTGGTAGATCTCCGTGGGAACTTCGATCGTCACGTCCCGCATGTCAAAGGTATTGTCCGACCCATCCACCACGAACACCGATCGCTCGTCGTCCGGCCACGTGTCTTCCACGCGATACGTTCCCGGGTTCATGCGGATCTTCTGCCCGCTTTCCTGCATAGCCCGGCGCAAGTCCGGGATGGAATCGATCACCTCCAAATCGGGGGACCCATCCTCATTCGCTCCGAGTACCTTCCGGCCGGATAGGGTGGTTGGCAGGGCAAGCGCCGCGCCTGCGGCCAGCGAGCCCTTCAAAAATTGGCGGCGCTTCACCCCTTTGCCTAGATCCGTTTTACACATAAATCGATTCTTTCTCGCTTAATTGGGCTGCTACGTATCAAGTCACCGTATACATAAGGCGCTAACTAAAGCCATCCATTTATCTTGCCCTTGCCGGACTCCGACTCGAAGTCCCTGCGTATACGTACCAGGCTTCATACTTAGACACTCCCGTTTTTTTTGCAGTACCATGCCCGCCCCCGTGTGGTGGGCCTCTCCGGGTTAGCGGGCTTGTCTATAGCCTCTACCCGTGAAATGACTGGCAAACTCGCTTTCGGGGAGCGACACAGCTCCGGCTTTCTCAAGTCCAATCACTTGAACTGGAGGGCGTAGAGATCAGCGTCTTTTAGTTCAAACCGCAGCCGCACTGCCTTGCCTGCCAGATCCGAGACATCACTCCCGCTTTCCCATTCGATAATACGCTCGATGGAGTCGCCGTAGATGGCGGGGCAATCGGCCAGGGCGTACCCTTGAATGGGCGTCCCATCCCCCTCTTGTATTTCGACCCGCACAGAGCCCGCCGCCGAACTGGCGAAGTTGAGGGCCAGTTTACCTCCCTCGAAGGTAAGGGGTTTAGTGACGATTTCACCGCCCGCCAGCGAAGCATTGACCGATACGAAGCCATCCAGGCGCAATGTATGCCGCCGCAAGAGGCATGCTTCGCCCTGGTAATAGTGTTCAGTCGAGTAGATTGACAGTTCATCGGGCGCGCTATCCATGGCGGACGCCGTGTTCACAATCCCCCACGCAATCATGTTGTTGCGGTTAACCCAGCGCTCGCGCTGCGGACCAGGGCGAAGGAACGCCTCGCCCCATCGAGAAAAACTGTGACCATCGCGGCTGGTCATAAACACACCATCGGACACGCCCGGCATGGGATGATCGGCGGGCGACTCGCGCCCCGGCAGGAAACGTTTTGGGAAACCCATGTAAATGTGGGGGGCGCGGGGATATGGTGTGATCTGGTTTGTATAAAGATGTTCCTTCGGAGCATCGGGATACTCTAGAAATACTGGTTGAGTCCAGTTCAGGAAATCGTCTGAGGAAGAGGTCATGATGTCCCGAACTCCATCTCGGCTTTTTCGGTGAAAACTCAGGTATTCCCCCCGCTCCGTGTCATAAAAGGCGAGATTCTGGGAATCGAAGTCTCCCTCGGTGATGACAGGCTCCTCGCTCATCAGCTCCCAGTGAATGGCGTCCTCGGATTTGAAGGGATAGAGTCCCCCTGGCCCGCGTCCTACTGCCTTATACTTCGCATCCGGCGCGGCCTCGGGATTCTTGTCCTTAAAGGGGGCGAAGTTATGTGACCCGATTCCATCCCAAATGATGTTGTTCTCTTTTGACCCATCAAACTCAACCAAGCCCAAGTTGGGCTTGCTCCAATGGATGCCGTCCTCACTTTCCGCGTAACAGACCACCTGATGGGTGGCGCTATCCCCGGGCGAATGGTGGGACCCGCGGTAATACATCCGGTACTTCTCTTCATCCTGGAAAACCGTATGGTAGGCGCAGGTATTACCCTCCCAGGCCGCGTCGTGTACAAGGACGACTTCTTGATTTGCGGGGTGATGCAATTCCAATTCGGCGCCGCCCTCGAACCGTTCCACGAGGTAATCGTCGACCATGGGTTCCAGGCGCCCGCCAAGGTCGATAGGCTCCTCAGCAAATGCCCAAACCCCGGCCAGCAGCATCGCGCC
>JAWOFY010000243.1:0-5363 GCA_046497285.1 Candidatus Hydrogenedentota bacterium | reverse complement strand
ACTGTATTGTACCATGGATTGGAATAGAGGCAGGCAACGGTGCGGAGTATTTGTAAATCGTTCGGAATAAGCGACTCACAGCCACTCTGCCGTCTCTTAAGCAACCTTAGTATAAAACAAAGGAGAGGCGGGGCGTTATTCCAAGCCTGCACCATCGAAAGGCTCGGCTTCCACCTCATCGGGTGGATCCGAAGGCGTCCCAAACTCGGACGGCGGCGGCTCCTCGGTTTCGGCGGGCTCCATTGGTTCGCCTCCGAGCCGCGCCCGGACACGTTCCATGGCTTCAAGGGCCGCCTCATTGTCAGTGGCGGCCCGGTCATGCCATCCCGGATACGTCAGCAGGGTGACCCCATAGACCTGCTCTATTGTCTCGGCGGTGAGGCGCGTGCCCGCAGATGCTTCCTCAAGAAGGAAGGTGTGTTGGGTGCGGCGAGGAACCACAAAGAAATCGCGCCGTTCATCCGTATAGGCGACAAACAGTCCGCGCTTATCCCGCGTGTATAAGTCGAACCCCATCTCCCGCAACTCGGTCCGCGTCGCCTCCCATGTCTCCATTAATTCGGCATCCACGGTGGTTGAATCGGTTATGGCGAAGCCGGCGGTCTCGCGGGCGGCCCGGGCGCATCCCGTTAGGATACCGGCGGCAAGCAATGCGAGTAGGATCGTGGTTAAGATAGAATGTCGTGTCATCGTTTGCGTCCTCGCTGAAAGTGCGCGAATTCTATCACAGGGGAAAAGCGGCTTCAAATCCATGGAGGCGGTTGCGAGGTATGGGAAGCTCCTTGTAGCCGCCGAGCCCATAGAGTGCGTGGGCGTTTACATCCCCCGGCCCTGTCGGGCCCCCCTTCTCCAAGGGGGAATTGACTCGCTCACCTGTTGGGTGAATAGCGGCCCACCCGGTGTGGCCGACTTGGATGCGAAATTCCCCCTTGAAGGGGGATCAAAGGGGATGTTGTTCCCTGGTGCAGCGCACTTACCCGGCGATTAGGGCTATACGCGAGAAGCCGGTATCTGACGCGGGGCAATCCCGTGAAAAGCCCCGGACCGGTCAGCACGTATCCCAAGCAAAAGGAACGAGAAGGCCTTGAACCAACCCAAATAGCAGCAGTACGCCGCCCGAACGTCTTTCTGAGGAAAGGGCCGCACGACTCTCGCTAGATGTCCAGTCCCACGCTCCGCATGAGGGCGAGGGCGTTGCTTTTTTCCACCACGCCAGGGCGCATCTTGTAATCAAATTCAATGCGGCCATTCTCTACTCGGTCTTGGAAATGGACGTTGGCGCAGCGCCGCATCTCATGCTCAAGCCGCGTGAGGGCGAGGTCATGGGTTGTAACCAGCCCCAAGGCCCCCCGTTCAAGAAAGCGCTTGAGCAAGGCCTGGGCCCCCTGCACGCGATCATGTGAGTTGGTGCCGTGAAGGAGTTCGTCCAACAGAAACAGCAAGGGGCGGTCGCTCCGCGTCATTTCCATGAGGCGGCTCAATCGCCGAATCTCGGCGTAGAACCGCGACACCCCTTCCTGGATGCTGTCTTCCACCCGTAGGGTGGCGCCGATTAGCACGGGATTCAGCCGCATGGCGCGGCAGCACACGGGCGCTCCCATCTGCGCCAGCACAACATTGACCCCTACCGTCCGGAGCAGGGTGCTCTTGCCCGACATGTTGGATCCGCTTACCACCATGAGGCGGGTAGCCGGTCCCAAGCGCACGGTGTTGGGCACACACTGGCCCGGGGACAACAGGGGATGGCCCGCCTCCTCCAGTTCCAACAGCGCATCCTTGCCGCCGGTCTCTTGCGCGGCGTCCGCCGCGCCGTGGAATTCGGGGTACGCATAGGCGGGGTGCTCGAATGCGAACCCGCCCAAGGCCAGGAGTCCCTCCAGTTCACCCAACGCGTCGGTCCAATCTTCTATGTGAGGGCCATGGCGCCGCCGCCATTGCTCGATGGCGTGGCAAAGCTGAAGCCGCCACAGCATGAAGAAGGCGGGGATCATGAACATGGGGTTGTTGCGCATTTCCAGGAGTTCGACCCGATGGTGCAGGCGGCGAACCTCTGCCGATACAGGTTCGCCATCCGGCATGAGGCGCTCCCTGAGGGCGGCAAGGCGCCCGCATTCCACTTGCGCCTGCTCGAAATGCCACAGGACCGCCGCCAAACGCCGTAAGCCCCGCGCTCGCCGGTTGAGCGCCTGGTCCACTTGGTCGACGCGGGCTCGCATCCCCTTCTGTACGCCCCAGCATACGGCCGCTGTTCCGAGCAAGGGAAGCGGCCCCCAATTCCAGTAGAGCAGACCCACGACGCTGAGCAGGCCCGTGAAAAAGAAGACATACCCCGCGGCCCGCGCCCAGGCCGGAATGGTTACCGCCGCTTGCCCGCCCCACTGAGCCAGTTCGTCCGCCGTGTTTCGGCCTCTGTCTTCCGTAGCGGTCGCCGCCGCCAACGTTTCGCGAAGATCCAGCCAGGAGGTAAAGTCTTGTACGGCCTCTTGGCGGGCGGTGATGGCGTCCCTGTGGAATGGTCCGTCCTCCCGTGTGCCCGCTTCCCGCAGCCAATCCCCCAAGCACGTTTCGCCGAAGGAGGTGACGGCGGTATTGAGAAGCTGGAAGAGCGAGCCGTGGCCAAAAAGATCCAGGTCTCGGGCATACGGGTGCTCGCTCCCCTCCTCTACTCCGGGTGGGGTATCACGGTTTTGCCCGCGCCATTGGCCGCGCAACCGCGCTAGCCCCTGCTCGTAAAACCGAATCCGAGCCTCCGCTTGGGGCCCTTTGTTCATAACGCGGGCATGAAGTATAGCGAGGAGCACGTAGCCTGCAAGAGGCGCGCCCACCCAGGCCCAATGATAGAGTTCGCTATAGAAAGCGTAGGCGAAAATGGCGACCGCCGCGGCGAAGACGGCTAGGCGCGCGTTCGCCAAAGCGTTTTCACGCCGGCGCAACCGTTCCAGCTCCTCGCGGCGTTCGGCCAAGCGGGTTTCGTAGAGCGATTCGGGGTCAATTGTGGCGCCGTCCCCGCGGGGTGGGGCGCTGTTGGTTTCCTGGTTCGGGGTATGCAAGCAAACGAACTCCCAATGAATTGCGGCGTCTTACGCCTATGTACTCAAAGGCCGCCATCGGGGCGGCGGCCATCTTACCCGGCGATTGGCGGCCCGTCCCGGGAAGCGTTCCGCTGAACGATGTTTTCATGCCGGGTTCTCCGGACTTGTTGCTCCCTCGCGATGAGAGGAAGCCAATCCGCCGCGGGCCAGTCCTCCGGGCACATGCGGCGGATGAACGGTTCAAGGAAGGTGTTGTCGTACCAATCGCAGAAGGAATCGTAAAGTTGGACATGATTCTTAAGGCGCCGTTCGCGCGTGTACGGCGCATCGAGAATAATCGCGTCCAAATCGATAAAGAAAAAGCGTTCGCCGTCAGCCGTATAAATGTTCTTTCCCGCCAAGTCTTGATGAAACGCGCCCGCGCGACCAAGGGCATTCACGGCGTCAGCCAATCCTGCAAAGAACCCGTGTATTTCACTCGGAGGGGCGTTTTGGGTTAGTAACTCCCAAGCGTACGCTTCCACATCGCGGCATCCCGTGAGGTAGGATAGGACGATGGCGTTCTCTACCCGCGCTCCCCAACAGCTTCGCTCCACATAAGCCAAGGGCTGGGGGGCGCCTACGCCACGAGCGCGCAGGCGCCGCGCGGCGTTCCATGCCCGGAGACGCCTGCCGGGTTGAACGGTCAGCTTCACGGCTTCCTTCCACGAGCCGGGCGCCGATTGCTTGATGACGGTGTTTTCCACACGCCGGGTCACGGACCGGTTGGAGCGCTTAAGCTCCTCGCCCGGCGTCTCCAACGCGTGCAAAAGCCAGGCGCGATCAATGCTTT
This sequence comes from Candidatus Hydrogenedentota bacterium, assembly GCA_046497285.1. Lineage (GTDB taxonomy): Bacteria > Hydrogenedentota > Hydrogenedentia > Hydrogenedentales > SLHB01 > SKRY01. The sequence goes on along the minus strand of JAWOFY010000243.1, from coordinate 1,499 downwards.
CCAGGCGCTCGAGGTACAGCCCGCCGTTCCAACTGAACGTCCGCCCGACCCGCTCTTTCACAAACCTTTCGCTCAAAACGTGTCTGTCCTTAGTAGACGCGGCATCCTGCCACGTTGCATTATCCTTAATGTAAGCGACTGGATGCCGCTTCTACATCCCGCTCAACCGGTCCGAGAGATTGCCTCGGACTTGATAGCACCAATCGAGCCATGGGGGCCAGTGAACGCCTCCGTAGCCCGCCAACACCCATTCAAACGCCTCGGGGCCGTGGCCGTTCTTGAACAGCGATCGGCGGAACCGGAGAAGATTCCGAGCCCTTTTCGGCGCTTTCAAAGGCCATTTGACATACGCTTGGTCAAAATCCAAGAGATACGCCTTGCCCGCGGCATCCATGAACACGTTTCCGCCATTGAGATCGCCATGAACCACACCAGCGTCGTGCATGGCCCGGATGACGCGGCCGGCTTCCTCCAAGAGCGGTTCCTTCTTTTCCGGGCGCTGGGTTAACGCCTTCAGCAAAGACACGCCCTGCAATTCCCGGCTCACATACAAGCCTTCCCACCGGCCGCGAGCGGGATGCCCCCAAACGGCTCCCAAGGGTTCCGCCACGGGCAACCCCTGGCGGTACGCGTAATGATGCGTCCGGAGTTCGGCCAAGGGGCGGTTGACCAAGATGAAATCGCGGGGCATGAAGCCGGCAGCGATCCCGCCGCGGCGGTAGCGGCGAATAAGGGCCGCCTCCTTGCCGTAGATGAACCGCCACAGTATGCCCCGCCCGCCTGCCGCCACTGGCTCAAGGGAATCGAGGCGCCGGATGGCCTCCTCAAGCTGCCCCGCGTGCTCCCGACACAAGACGGCCCCTCCAACTGTTACAAATGCCAAGGGGGGGCGGCCGCATAGGGATGAACGGTCTCCATTGGATTGCGCGACGGATGTCATGCGTTGATGCGTTTACCTCTCGCTCCTGTCAATGGGGGGCTTCCGAAACTATGGAAACGGCTTGGCTCGTATGATAAAATCGGCATTCAAGTTTGCATCAGCCGGGAACTACCGGTTTGCCTCCTTTTGGAAAGGATACCTATGGCTCGGGTAACAAGACAAGATGTGGAATATATCGCCAATCTCGCCCAACTCACGTTGGATGAAGCGCTCATTGAACAGCTTCAGGCGGAGATGACCGAGATTCTCACCTATGTAGACAAGCTTAACGAATTGGACACCACCGGCGTTGAACCGGCCATGCACGCCTTGGAACAGACCAACGTGTTTCGCGAGGATGCGGTTCTGCCCTCCCTCGACCGTGACGAGGCGCTCAGCAACGCCCCAAGCAGCGATGGCGAGTACTTCCTCGTGCCCCGCATCCTGGACTCGGAGTAAGCGATGAACACAGTGGCGCAAAGCGGTTTGTATCGATTAACAGCTCATGAAATTCAGGACGCGTTGCGGGATGGAACGGCCACCTGCGCAGCCATCACACAGAGTTTCCTCGACCGCATTG
>JAWOFY010000062.1:0-2951 GCA_046497285.1 Candidatus Hydrogenedentota bacterium | reverse complement strand
GGTATCGTCAGGCCGGAAACGCTGATCGATTGTGAAGATGGCGGCTTCAACCCGTATGGCCACTATATCCGTGATTTCTACGCGCTGGAAGTGGTCCCATTTTATGAAGCCTACGCTCAGTCGAGCAACGTGGCGTTGATCAAACTCGCCGCCGAGCTGGGCCCAGAGCGTCTTGAAGCGTGGATTCGCCGGTTTGGGTTTGGGGAACCCACCAGCCGCGACTTTCCGGCGGAGGAACCGGGGCGCTTTCGGCCCGTGGAGCAATGGAGCCGGTATTCCATGGGCTCCCTGCCGATGGGACAGGAGATATCCGTCACCGTGCCCCAGCTCGCGCGCGCGTTCAGCGTGATCGCCAACGGCGGGTTCCGGGTACAGCCCTATGTCGTGGAATCCGCTACAAACCCAGATGGTGACATAACCTATCAACACGAGCCAGAGCCTCCTCAGCGGATTCTAAGCGCGCAAACGGCCGAAGTTATGCAGGCGTTGAGTCACATCGTGGTGACCGAGGGCACGGGCCGGCGCGCCAGTATGGAGCAGTACCGGGCGGGCGGTAAGACCGGCACGGCGCAAATGGCCCGGTTAGACGGTCCGGGCTATGATCCTGACCGTTATATGGCCACGTTTGGTGGGTTTGCGCCCATCGCCCACCCTGAACTGGTCGCCGTCATCGTGGTGCAGGAACCCGGCATTTCCCAACGGTACGGCGGTTACATCTGCGGTCCGGTGTTTAAGGAGGTTATGCGGGAATCACTGGCGATGTTGCAAGTGCCCGAGGACCCCGTGCTGGACCCGGTGGATGTTGAGGAACTCGACGACGAACCGGAGGAGCCACCAAACCCGGCGCCTCCGGAGGCGTCCGGAAATTACGCTATTCAGCCGTTGGATAGCCTGCAACTTGTGGAACTCGAAACGGATCTTATGACTGTAGGGCCGCGGTTGCCGGATTTCAAAGGCAAGACCAAACGCGAGGCCCAAGCAAAGCTGGCCACCCTGGAGGTGCAATGGTCGATGAGCGGAGCGGGTTGGGTCACCGAGCAAGATCCCCCGCCGGGCACGCCCCTAGGGGAGGTGGATGTATGCCGGTTGGTGTTTTCCAATCGCGAACCCCCGCCAATCGATGAGAACGATGAAGCTGAAGACGCTGTGCAACCTAGCGGGCGGTAGATACGAGGGAGAAGAGGATCCCGAGATCCGCGCCGTGAGCGAAGATTCGCGCCGGGTGACGCCCGGCGCGCTGTTTGTAGCCGTCCCTGGCGGTCAACGGGACGGCCACGAGTTCGCGCGGCAAGCAATCGCCAACGGTGCGGCGGCCATCATGGGCGACAGGGTGGACGGTCCCCTTTCACAAGAGGAAGCGGGCTTGTGGAACGGCGTACCCTATGTCGCCACGCCGCATCCGCGGTATGCCTCGGGGATCATGGCGCACGCGCTGGCGGGCGATCCCTCCCGGAAGCTCACGGTGATTGGGGTCACCGGCACAAACGGCAAGACGAGCACCGCCGTGCTCATCCAGCACATGCTTACGGCGTGTGGAGAAAAGGCGGCCAACTTTGGCACGCTGGGCTACGCCATGGGGGACGCATCCTTCAACGCCGCGCACACCACCCCGTTTCCCGAGGACCTCGCCCGGCTCTTCCGAGAAGCGGTCGATAGGGGGATGACGCACGTGGTCATGGAGGTCAGTTCGCATGCCCTTGAACAGGAACGGGTGGCGGGGATTGATTTTGACGTGGCGGCGTTCACCAATCTCAGTCAAGATCATCTAGATTTTCACGGCGACATGGACCACTACTTCCGGGCGAAACGAAAGCTCTTTGAACGGCTGACGGGAGACGGGAAGTTCGGCGTGGTGAACACGGACGACGCATGGGCCAACGCCATGCTTGAGGCATGCAGGGTCCCATGTTTTACGTACGGGGCCAAGGGGATGTACCGGGCGAAGCATGTGAAGCCGTCCCTGCGCCATACCTCGTTTACGGCGGTTGGTCCGCGGGGCGAAACGCCCATTCACATGGCGCTCCTCGGCCGTCATAATGTCGCCAACGCCTTGTGCGCCTTCGCCGTATGCGCGGAACTCGGCTTGCCCAAGGACGTCGCGGCGGCCAGTCTGGAGACGTTGTCCAGCGTGCCGGGCCGGTTTGAGCGCGTGGATGCGGGCCAGGATTTTCAGGTCGTCGTGGACTACGCCCATACCGAAGACGGGCTGGAGAATGTGCTGCAAGCGGCGCGTCCCATTTGCAAAGGCCGGCTCATTACCGTGTTTGGATGCGGCGGCGACCGGGACCGCGGCAAACGGCCCAAAATGGGGGCGGTGGCGGCGCGCTTGTCGGACCTCGCCATCGTGACCTCCGACAATCCGCGCACGGAAAATCCGGATCGCATCCTGCTGGATATTGAGGTGGGCATGCAGCAGACCGGCAAAAGGGTAGAAACGGATTATCTGCGGATTCCGGACCGCAAGGCGGCCATCCAAGAGGCTATCGGGCTGGCCAAGTCCGGCGACCTCGTGCTCATCGCGGGCAAGGGCCACGAAGACTATCAGATCGTGGGGGAGGAACGGCGTCATTTCGATGACCGGGAGGTGGCGCGGCAGGCGCTTGAAGCGCGGGGAAAGATTTGAAGCACGGAACACGCCCCATACCGCCGGCAACGATTTTCACTTTGCAGGGGGGGCAAGAGGAATCGACTAGTAGAGCGTCAAGCCTAAATTTGTTAACCGCCGAGGTGAACTCGCTAGGAGGTGGCATGGCCTTCCAGGCCATGAATCACGGGCTGGAAGCCCGTGCCACCTCACGGCCAAGATGCGCTAGACTGAGGCTATCCACAATTTAAGGGAGATATTCATCCGCTCCATATCGGGTATTGCCGTGGATGAAAGCGGAAATCTTTTTCTGGCCGACAACCGAGAAGCTGTAGTCCATGCTTACGACCCAACGGGGAATTATCGA
>JAWOFY010000191.1:0-3557 GCA_046497285.1 Candidatus Hydrogenedentota bacterium | reverse complement strand
CCGGCTCGAAGCCGCGCCGCCAAGGATGTTGCGCCACAGCTTGTGCTGCCCTTCGTCGGCGCCCCCGCCATGCACCCCGCCGTAGGTCTTCACATTGTTGACCGGGCGCGGCGGCTCCGCCACGCGTTCGCGCACCCACTGAAGGTTGTCCCAGTGGGTCTGTCCGATTTGATGGGAATTCTGGGACACGTCCACAAAGCTGTAGAGCTCCGGATGATCAAACGTGCGCTCATGCCGGTCGGCGCGCAGGTCCCAGTCGTCCCACATCTCGGTGACTTCGATGCCTTTGCCCTGCTCCTCCGCGATGTTCCGCAGGAACTCCGCCCAATACCGGCTCCACGCCTCCGTGTCGCCGGTCTCGTTGCTGATGCAATAGAGCACGTGGCCGTAATCCAGGGAGGTCTCGATCATGCGCCGGGCGTGGGCCTCTTGGTGGGGCAGGATCAGCTCGTTGTCGTCCAGCTCCGGAATCGAACGGGAGAAATCGTTTTCCCGCTGGCCGGGGTGGGTGGTGATTTCTTCCAGTAACCCGCTTTCGTCCGCAGTGTAATTGATGTTGTTCTTGGGATTAAACGGATTGAGATCCCACGGATCCCGCGCGTAGTCGAAGCGATCCCAAAGCTCAATCTGCACGATGATATTCCGCTCGGCGGTCAGTTCAAGGAAGTTCCGGAACCGTTCCCAATAGGCCTCGTTGGGTTCCCGCAAGTCGTAGAGCCCCGTATCGTCATCGCGGGCGAAGGGCCAAAGGTTGCCCTCGTCCCGGCTCGACATGGTGTTGCGCACGTAATTACCGCCCGCCTCCACGAGCCGGTCCAGATGCGCCTCCAGGCCGTCCGGCCCGATATCGGGATGGTTGAACAAATTGTCCTGGTCCGACACGCCCATCAACAGCACCGGCTCGCCCTTGTGCTGCCAATACCGCGCGTCCTCCTCCCACGGCTGAATACGCTCCGCCTCTCGCTGCGCGGCCGCCGTCACGCTTGACGCCGCCACGAACACGGCCAACACACACAGCCAACCGATGCGAAACACGCTCTTACTCCACATAAGAAATCTCCTCCTGCTGTTCTTCCGTTGCCTTTTCCGTTCTACCCCCAATCCAAACACGTAGGGTATTCGTTTACTATACCCTCCCCGCCCCCCCGGTTCCGACGCAGACGCGGATACGCCAGTATTACACCCTTGCGCCACCCCATACAAGACGCCATTCGCCGTTGTTATGCGAAGCTCTGTGGATCACCTCCCCGCACTCAACGGCGACAAGGAGGACCGAGACTTGATTGTCCAACCCAAACAATGCGAAGCTATGGCTGCCCGGAGGGAACCAATCACACCGTGAGCCCAGAATTGTAGTCCAATTGGATTGGTCGGCCAGGCTGTCTCCGAATCATTGTTAGACTCCGAACAGCCACCAGGCGCACAATAGCCCGAATACCATTATGATGGACCTCAACCAACAAAAGCAGCAGTTTAGCTTTGCCTATGTGCGGGCGGTGACGGCCGCGGCGGGTTGTGCTGTCAGCGAGCCCAGCGTTGACGACGACAGCGTGGATTTGCAGATCGCGGGACGCAGGGGAATGCGGCCGCGGCTTGAGGCGCAGTTGAAGTGCACGGCAGATACGGTATTGACCAGCGATGCGTTCAGCTATGCACTGCCGATCAAGAATTATGACGACTTGCGTGCGCCCGAGTTTATGGTTCCCCGCATCCTTGTGGTGGTGCGCGTGCCGGAGAATGTGGACGAATGGACTGAAGTTACCGACGAGCGCTTGCTAATGCGCCGATGTGGGTACTGGAAGAGCCTACGCGATATGCCGGATAGGGACAACCAGGCCACGGTCAGCGTCCGCCTGTGCCGTGACAATCGGTTTACCGTGGAAACACTAGCAGCTATGATGGAGCGTATCAATCAGGGAGGCGTTCCATGAAGGCAATGATTCGAGATGCGGCAACGGTGGAGGCGCTACGCCCGCTTGAGGTGGCGTCATACCTACGCGCCACTGGCTGGAACAAGGTGGAGCAAAAGGAGGGGCAGTACCAGGTCTGGTTGCGCGAGAATGTAGAGGCGCTGCTGCCGTTGCGGCTTGACGTGCCGGACTACGCGCTACGCATGGGGGATATATTGCGCACGCTCGCCGAAGCCGAACAGCGATCGCAGCTCGCGGTCTTTTCCGACTTGCTCGTAACCAACGCGGATGTGCTGCGGGTCGCCATTCGGGACGAGGAGCTGGCGGATGGCAGCATGCCTATCGAGGAATACACGCGTACGGCGCAGAAGGTGCGCGACTTGATGATGGCGGCGGCGTGTTCCGCCATTGAACGGAAACCGGTATGGCACAAGCGCAAGCCAGATCAAGCCGTTCAGTATCTGCGTACCGTGCGCGTCGGGCAGACCGAGCGCGGCAGTTATGTGTTGACCGTGCTTTCGCGCGTTCCGCCAGAACTGCGGAGGGAGGAAGTCGAGTCGCTCGAGGACGCAGAGCAAGACGAACCTTATGAACGGAAAGTGACCGCGGAACTGGCGCGCGCCTTGGCGGCGATGGAACAGGCAGCGGAAAACGCCGCGGCAAGCGGGGCATTTGACAGCTTCGACGCGGCGGTGCGTTCCGGCGTTTCCGCCAACCTTTGCGAGGCTGTGGCGGGGCTAGCCTCGGACGGCGACACAAGCCGCTCGCTTGATTTCTCCTTCTCCTGGTCCCCAACCCGGCCCGTCCGCAACGGACAAGTGTCGCGCGTTTCCATTGCAGGTGACCGGGCTCCATACGTGTCGGAGGCCGCGCGGATTCTGAAGCAGCGCGAGCCTGTGGAAAACTTCGAACTTGAAGGGCCTGTCATCAAGCTGGAACGGACCGAAAACGCGCCAACGGGCATGGTTACTGTATATGCGATGGTCGATGACAGCCCGAGGCGCATCCGCATGGAACTTCCCGAAGAAGAATACAGTCAGGCGATTAAGGCGCACGGTGAGGGGATGGACATCCGTTGTGAGGGCGAACTTGCCCGCGAGGGCCGGGGGTACGTGTTAAGAAATCCGCTCGGTTTCACCGTGCGGACCACCGAAGAGTGAACCGCCTCGACCAGGCGCAACTTTGAGTAGCTTAGAATTACATAGTTATTTTTGGCCATGACTACGTACACGGCGCAAGATAATTCAACGCTCTCCAGCGCTCACCGGGAGGCCCGGGCAATGACAAACTGGCAATGGTTTCGGCTGGTGTTCCGCATGGCGGCGGCCATGCAATTGGCGGCGGTGGCGTTGGACGCCGCCAATTACGTTGTCCTGACAACAGGTACGCCGGCACTGGGCTTTTCGGCATGGCATATCGCTGCGTCGTTCACTCCATCGGCGTTGTTCTACGTCTTGCTGTTCTGGTGTCCACCGTTCCTGTGCCGGTGGGCCATGCGCGACGAACGGCCGATTGCGGCAGAGTCCACCCCTTTCGATCCCGCCTGGGCCACGCCCTTCTTCGCGTTCGCCGCCGCGCTGTACTTTTCCCAGTACGTCGTGTTGGACGTCGGGGGTCTTCTGGACAGGGCAGTTCTAGTCTTGACCG
>JAWOFY010000184.1:0-4748 GCA_046497285.1 Candidatus Hydrogenedentota bacterium | reverse complement strand
ATCGAAAACAAGGTCGCGGAATTCGCCTACATCTCCATTACGTCCGAGAGTGAGCTGGAAGAAGACGTAGATCTGCCGGAGTAGTCCCCATGTATAAAGACCTGATCGAACAAGCCGAGCACCTCGTCTACCGTGACCCACGCAAACCAAAACAGGCGAATCTGCGCCGGGCGGTGTCGGCCGCCTACTATGCGTTGTTCCACTATCTGGTGCAAGAGGCATGCAGGACGCAGATGGGAACGCAACATACAGTCAGTCCGCACCGCCGTATCCTTGGGCGGGCCTTTGGACATGCCAACATGAAGAAAGCGTGTAAGCCCTTTTCGGGCGGAGCCCTTCCTGATTCGCTATGCAAAGGCCTCGATACCAAACAAGTTTCGAACGACATCCGAACGGTTGCGACCACGTTCGTCGACTTGCAGGACAAGCGGCATCGGGCGGACTATGACTTGACGGAGCCTTTTCGGCGTAATGAAGCCTTGTACTTGATTAAGACGGCCAAAAGAGCCATCGAAACCTTTGGAAACTGTACCGCCTCCGACGAAGAGCGGCGCTTTTTCCTCGCATGTCTTTGGGCGTGGCCAGAACTGAGCCGGCGGTAACACGAGTCTTGATCCACCAGTACCCCGTCAATCCAAACGGAGCAAAGTAGATGCTTAACCATCTGAAGCTGAACCACGTCGGGCCCGCTCCCGAGATGCAGTTTGAATTCGCGCCCCGGATCAACTTGCTTACGGGCAACAACAGCCTTGGCAAGACCTTTATTCTGGACGTGGCGTGGTGGGCGTTGACCCAGTCTTGGCCGGGCAAGGATCCCAAAAGGACAATGGCGTGGCCGTTGGCGGGCAAACGGAAAGAGGCTAGGATTGGCTACTCGTATCAAGCCAAGACCACGCCCGTATCCCACGAAAGCCGGTTTGACGCCGGTAAGGAGCAATGGCCCGCCCGAAGAGGCCGGCCTGGCAATCCGGGGCTCGTGTTGTGCGTGCGCACGGACGGCGGATTCTCTTTGTGGGATCCCGCGCGGAACTACTGGCGAAAATCGGCCAGCCGCGATTCCGAAGACGGCGACAGACCACGGTCATTTGATTTCACCATGGATGACATCTGGAACGGCCTGCGCGAGGGGGGCAACGTATACTGCGAAGGCCTGTTGAGCGATTGGAAGACGTGGAGAGACCGGAATGGCTGGGAGTACGCGTTGCTCAAAAAGGTGCTGCCGGCGCTGTCGCCCCATCAAGAGGAATGGATGACGCCCGGCGAATTCACCCGGCTTTCCGTGTCGGACGTTCGCGATATTCCCACGATCGAGACGCCCTACGGCGTGGTTCCGGTGACCCTGACATCGGCCAGTGTAAAGCGGGTACTGGGGTTGGCGTATCTCATTGTTTGGGCGCATACCGAACACATCAAGGCGTGCGAACTTCTCGGGGAGCCCCGCTCGGACCGTTTTACTGTGTTGATAGACGAGGTGGAGCAACATTTGCATCCCCAGTGGCAGCGGGTGCTCTTGCCTGCTGTGCTCGACGTGATTTCCGGGCTAGGGGCCGAGGCGTCCACCCGGGCGGATGGTCAGTTCTCCGACGTTCAGCTAATTGCGACGACCCATGCCCCCATGGTGATGGCCTCCGTGGAGCCACGGTTTAAGGAGGAGATTGACAAAGTCTTCCATTTCAAGCTGGAGAACGGATCGGTAAGCGTGGAAGACATTGCCTGGACGCCTCAGGGCAACGCGGAGGGCTGGCTTGTCTCGGAGGTGTTTGGTTTGGAACAGGCCCGGTCGGTGGAAGCCGAACAGGCTATCGAGGCGGCGGAAGCCTATATGCGCGGAGATGTGGAGGAATTGCCGGAAGGCCTGCGGAATGCGGACGCGATTCATCAGACACTCTTGCAAGTACTGCCGGACCATGACAAATTCTGGCCCCGTTGGATTGTACAAACCACGGAGGGCCCATGATCCATTTCGACCCGGTTCCCGAACCGCCGGACTTCGACGAGAAAGCGCGAAAGCCGGGCTCCAATTGGTTGAGAAAGAACCCCAATGCCGGCCGACCCAAGGATTATTGGTCACGTTTCAAACAGCCGCTTAGAAAGGGCTTTTATGGGTTGTGCGGATATAGCGCTATGTATGTCCCCGCAGGCAGCGGAGAAGTGGACCATTATATCGGGTACAAAGAGGACCCGCCTCTGGCATATGAATGGAGCAACTACCGCTACAGCTCGGGTTGGATGAATAAGGCAAAGGCCCACAGGCGTCCCCATGAACCCCGTGTGCTGGATCCCTATGAAGTCGAGGACGATTGGTTCGAGCTTCATCTGCCCTCGTTGCAGCTCAAGATCGCCCCTGGCCTGCCTGATGAACTGCGACAACGGGCGGAATACACCCTGAAACGGCTGAATCTCACGGATGACGAGAGGACGATTCAACAGCGTTGGGAGTGGTACAAGCTGTATCTGGACGGCAACCTGACCCTTGAGGGACTCCGCGAGATGGCGCCGCTTATCGCACGGGCGATCGAAAAGCAACAGGCCGATCATGACTAGTACTCGCTCGGCCCTAAAATTGTGGATGTCCGGATTGCGTCTGACTTAGCTTGAAGAATAGTCTTTCAATAAATCCATCCCGTAGGGATGACAGATAATAGCCAGGGGTTGAGCCCGCGGGCGATAGCGTGCGGGCGATACCCCTGGAAACGGACGTACCCGATACCGACCCTGATAAGGGTCGCAGAACCTTCATGCATACGGGTGCTGCGACCCCTAAAGGGGTCGTTGGACTGGGTTGGCTTGCGATCCTGGGGTATCCGCGCGCTGCGCGCGCTTCAACCCCAGGCTACCATCTGTGACCCCGCTGGGGTCGTTTGGATATTTACCGATGCATAGAAGAAAAGATCCATGCTATCGTAAACTCCTAGCGAAGCCAATCTAGTGCCGGAGAGGATGCCTTAGCCAATGAGGCCATGGTTAAAACGGACCAGGATGGTGCTTATCGGCGTGGTTGTCATTCTGTTTGTTTGGCCCGTCATTCTTCTTTTCGCAGGCAGCGTTGCGGTCGCGGTCGTAGCGAGTTTTGTTTTTGACTTCTGCCGGAAGCGCCGCGCCGTCCAGCGTTTTCGGCGGAGTTGGGGAACTCAGAGCAAGGATCTGCTCCTCGTGTATTCGAACAGCCCCAACTGGCAACGGTATGTTGAAGAGAATTGGTTGCCAAGATGGGGACACCGCGCGGTAACCTTAAATTGGTCCGAGCGCAACGAATGGGGAAAACGCGGTGCGCCGGAAGTGGCGTTGTTTCGCGCCTTCGCCGGGTGCAAAGAGTTCAATCCCCTGGGAATCGTGGTTCCTCCGGCCGGCTCGCGTGTATACGTTGTGCGTTTTTTGCGCGCGTTTCGTGATTACAAACATGGGAACGATCGGCGGCTGTGGGAAGCGGAGGGAGAACTAGAGCACTATCTCCAGAAGGCAGCCTCCAACACACGGCCGCCCCGGCCAAGCGGGGCCGGACGCGGGATTGATTCTCATGAGCGATGAGCTGGTTGACAAAACGCCTTTGTTTCGGCGATACTGTCAACCATGGATATTACGTATAACGAGGCATTTGGAGAGCGGCTGCGGCAGGCGCGGGTGATGCGGGGGTATTCCTTGCGCGGCTTGGCGGACGCGCTTGGAGGCCGCGTGTCGCACGCCGCGTTACAGAAGTATGAGCGAGGCGCGGCGTTGCCGGGGTCGGCGGTGGTGCTTGCCTTTGCGGAGGTCTTGAACCTTCGCCCGGACTACTTTTTTGTTTCCCGGCCGGTGGCGCTGCACGGGATCGAGTTTCGCAAGCGGGCCAAGTTTGGCAAGAAAGCCGCCGACCAGGTGCAGGAGCAGGCGCGGGAGTTTTTCGAGCGCTACCTAGAGATTGAGGCCGTCCTCGCCATTGAGCCGCTCCCCTTGCCGAAACAGGACCTGAGCCGGACACCGCCGGAAGCGTTGGGCGAGGCGGTGGAGGCCGCGGCCGACGCGGTGCGCGAGGCGTGGAAGCTGGGGGTGAACGCCTTGGCGAACGTGCACGAGCTGTTGGAGGATCGTGGCGTCAAGGTGACGGAAGTCGCCGCGGACGATGCGTTTGACGGCTTTTCCGGCTGGGCGGATGACAATCCGATCATCGTATTGGCGGAATGGCTGAACGCCGATCTCCCCCGGAAGCGGTTGACGGCGCTGCACGAACTCGGGCATCTGCTGTTGGACCTGCCCGGCGAGATGCCCCCGAAGGACCAGGAGCAGCTTTGCCATCGTTTCGCGAACGCTTTGCTCATTCCCCGCGCGGCATTCCTTGAGGAATTCGGCTCCAAACGGGGAGCCGGGCAAATCAGCTTGCACGAGTTGGTGGCGCTCAAGGAACAGTGGGGCGTGTCCATCGCGGCGATCATGAAGCGGGCGGAACAATTGGGCTTGATGTCGCACGAGGCCTACAAACAGTTCAACATGGCGTTTCGCAAACGGGGCTGGCACAAAGACGAACCCGGCAAATGGGAAGGCGCCGAACATTCGAGCCGGTTCAGCCAATTGGTGCACCGCGCCGCCGCCCAAGAAGTGCTCACCCGCTCCAAGGCGGCGGGGTTGCTGGGCGTTACCCTGCGTGAATTTGACCGTCAGTTCGGCGGCATGGGTTAGCGCCCATGCGAGTTGCCGTGCAAGACGCGAATATTTTGATTGACTTGGAGATGGCGGAACTCTTTGACGCGTGGCGCGGGCTGGGATTTGAAACC
>JAWOFY010000170.1:0-3669 GCA_046497285.1 Candidatus Hydrogenedentota bacterium | reverse complement strand
GGCCACGTCGAGCCCGTTCTGCACGTCCACATAGTCGCCAAGTTTGATCACGTAACAGCAGAAGCTGCTTTCCACGCCCTTCACTTGCGGACCAAGGGACAGCTCGTTCTTGTAGCACACCGGCCGGATGTAGACGCCCTCCCGGAATCCGCTCCGGCGCGCAACCTCCACGCATATTTCCGTTAACTCTTCACGCGTCTCCGGTATTTCCATGCAAAGAATCTTGAAGTTGCGCATCATCCGGTCAATGTGTTCCGGCAAGCGGAAAATAAGGATGTTATCCTCTTCCGGCGAATAGTAGCCCCGGATGCCCTCAAACAAGCCTGTGCCATAGTTGAAGGCGTGGGTCATGATGCTGATTTGGGCCTCTTCGATGGGTACGTAACGCCCCTCGAAGTACGCGGCGCTTCCCGGCGTCATTTGGGATCGGGCCATATAGCTGTTCTCCTAACCCTAAATTTGTAGGTGGCGGCGGCTGTGTCTGGTTTGGAACCTGCTGCGATCCGCGCCTTTTCCTCAGCAGACCTGCCGCAGCAGGGGAAACGAGTAGACACAGCGGGAATAGACCAAGTAAACTGGCGCGCATGCCGCTCCCACGCGCGCTCTGCCTCGGACGCGCCGGGCGAGGCGCGCCCTTCACCGTGCTGCTGTTGGGCAAACACCAAGGCCTGCCGGTGGTTCAACCGTGTCATGGGCAGGCCCGTCTCACCCGAGTATACTGAGACCCTGTAAGAAGACGCAAGGAAAGGTAGGTTCATGTCCTCAACCCTGAATGTCCCCTTGGCGCTCCACGGCGGAGAACCCATCCGGGATGTAACCAAACGCCCTTGGCCCACGTGGCCCATTCACGACGAGCGGGAGCGCGAAAACATACTGGGCGTGCTCGAGAGCGGCGCCTGGTGGTATGGCGAACAGGTGGCGGCGTTCGAGGAGGCTTTCGCCAAGCATCAAGACGCCCTCCATTGCATAAGCTGCACCAACGGGACCACGGGTGGCGAAGTCGCCGTGCAGGCCCTGAACCTCGAACCGGGCGATGAAGTCATCGTGCCGCCCTACACCTTTATCGCCACAGCCACGGCGGTGCTGCGCATGGGGGCCACACCCGTCTTCGCGGATGTGGATGAGAGTTGGTGCCTGGACCCGGAGGCGGCCGAGGCGGCCATCACGCCGCGGACCAAGGCGCTCATGCCAGTGCATTTCGGCAGCCGCATCGCGGACATGGACCGGCTGCGCGCTGTCGCCGACCGGCACGGGCTGGTTATCATCGAAGACGCCTGCCATTCGTGGGGCAGTAAATGGCTGGGCAAAGGGACGGGCGCGCTAGGCTTGGCGGGCTTCTTCAGTTTTCAGGCCAGCAAGAACATCAGCGCGGGAGAAGGCGGGGCCATCCTTACCGATGACCCAGACTTCGCCGAAACATGCCGCAGCATCACCAATTGCGGCCGCACGCCCGGCGGCGGCCCCTGGTTTCACGCCAACGCCATCGGGACCAACGCCCGGATCACCGAGTTCACTGCCGCCCTTCTCTTGGCGCAGTTGAGCCGCCTGGAAGAGCAGACCGCCCTGCGGGAGCACAACGCCGCCATCTTGGACGAGGCCTTGGCCGAAGTGGAAGGGCTAACGCCCCAACCCGGCGATCCACGCATGACCCAACGCGCCTACCACCTCTACCCCATGCGCTTTGATCCGGAAACCTTTGGGTGTTCCCGCGAGAATTTCATAGCGGCGGCGCGCGCGGAAGGATTGCCCATCGTCACAGGCTACCCCGTCCCCCTTCACGCACAGCCCGTCTTCAAGAACGCGGCGCGCTCCATTGATTACGCCAGGGTCTCGTGTCCCGTTGCGGAAGACCTCTGCTACCGCAGCGGGGTATGGTTTCACCATCGCTTCCTTCTAGCCGGGGAAGAGGACATGGCCGACATCGCCGCCATCATCCGTAAAGTGCAAAGGAACGCGCCAAAGCTGTAAGCCGCTATCTTCACACCGCGCAGGAAACGCGGCGACGCGAAGGGTTTCTGGCCAAGCTTCTAGGCCACCGCAAAGCTATTCTATGTCAGACGCATTCTCTTGCTCGCCAGCTAGTAGCCTTTTGACGGCGTCCACGACCTGCTCGCTCTGCAACTCGATGGCCACATCGTTGAAGTGATAGGGGTCGGTGTAATGCTCTGGATGCTCCCTTGAGATCGAATGAAGATCGTTTATTTCAGCGCCGTGCTGTTCCCCTAACTCCCGGACAATGCTGTTTCTTTCCTCTATGCGGGGGTTCAGATGGTCTTTCTCGCTCGTGGATTGTAACGGCGTTGATAAGGCCAAAATCAACTCCGCATCCGGGGAATGTTGCCGAATAGAGTTCAAGGCTTTTTCATAACCAGCCCGGTATTCCTCTTCTGTGTACCCCATGCCATGAAGACCGTTGTTAAAGTGAATGACGGCGTATTCATACCCGCTGAACATGGCTTCCAATTGCTTATGAAACGCGGGATCGGCGACACACGCCGAGGTGGTAAACCTCGCACAATAAGCCTGGTCCTGCAATTGATTGTTTACGGAACCATAATACCCATTCGTGATGGAATCACCAATCAGTAAGACGCGGGGCTTGTCGTTCTTGGAAGCGGAAGGAATCCATATGTCACACCACTCGATATCCTCTCGTTCCAGATTCTGTTCCTGTTCCAATTCTTCTTCTTGAGCCATTACGGGCTGGCTTATTGCCAACACGAGCGAGATTATGATCAGTTTAGTCATTTCCGGTTCCTCCGCTTTCTGGTTGGGACGAACAATCGTTATGGGGTTTCTATACAGGAACGTGCATCTCTATACCACAGCCCCTACTCGGGAGTCCTAACGCCCTTGCTCCCAGTGCGGGATCGCTGATTTGCAGCTCATCTGTACGCACTGTGTATAATCTACTATGGTGTGGGGAGGGGATTCAAGCCTCCGCTTCATGAGCCATGGCGTTTCCTGGTCCTCCTTCCCACACGAACGGGGGCAAGCGAAATGGATCCAGGGGTGTCGCCCTGCTCGCTTGCGCGAGCGGGCTAAACCCCTGGCTATCATCTATGACCCCTTCGGGGTCGGTTTATGAATACGATCCATCCCGGCAGGGATGACAGAAGGTAGCCAGGGGTCGAAGCGTGCGCAAGCACGAGTGCCACGTCCCCCCAGCGGTTATCGTGGCGTCGTTGCGCCGTTGCGTGAGACGAAAGGTGCGGGGGGAAGCATCACGCCACGGCGCGACGACGCCACGTGTTACGGAGTGTTCCTTCACCCAAACGACACTTTCGTCCCGTGCGCACGCGGTCTGAATGCGCCAAAACACGATAGAAAACATGTCGCTCCTCCCGCACGCCTATGGCCTGAAAGGCCCTAACACAACAGCCCAAGGCAACGCCTTGGGGGAATGGCGCACCCCCACCCTTAGCCCTGAAAGGGCGAAACTATCACGCGTCCGGCGCAAGGAGGCGCGCGATGGGTTTGGCGAAGATAATGATGGCAAGACCGATCGCAAGGTAGTAGAGAAGCCAAGGCAGGGGCGGGGCCATTGGCGCGGCTGCTTCTGCATCAACAAAGTAATAGATGGTCCGCTGGAGCGTGGCAGGGACGTTGCGCACGAGATAGACGCCGCCCGCCACCATGAGCGCGGCGGCGTACCACGGAATGCTGGGC
>JAWOFY010000118.1:0-2916 GCA_046497285.1 Candidatus Hydrogenedentota bacterium | reverse complement strand
CGCCGAGGCGGTTGGTTAACCAACCACAAATCATAGTATCATAGTTTTGCGTTACGGCTGAGGCCGCCACGAGCGCGGGAGTGCGCCTCGGCGCCAATTGTCTGGCCCGTGCAGCGCTTTCCCAAGGCTGAGCAGCGCCTCACACTTCAAACAACGCGCTTAGCCGCCTCGCACACGACCAAGGCCTGGGGCGGGGCCGCAAAAGAATGGGCGCTGGCCCAAATGCTACCCGGCATCCAAAACCGTAGGAGAGGATTTGGAAGCCGCGCCTGAACTTGACTTATACGGCTGGTGCAGTTACCCTATATAATTCGCAGGACGCCCCCAAACAGCGGTATGCGATTTTGTTTCTATGATGCCACAAAGGAGATATATAATGAACAGCATGAATATAAATCGGCGTTCATTTTTAAAATGCACAGTTGCCGCCACGGTAGGTTATCCATTGGCTGTCGGCGCGCAAGCTTCCGAAAAACCCAATATGATTTTTTTTATGACCGACGACCAAGGTTATCATGATGCTGCTTACATGGGGCATCAACATTTAGAAACGCCCGAACTGGATGAAATGGCCCAGAACGGCTTGCGCCTTGACCGCTTTTACTCCGCCTCCCCTGTTTGTTCTCCCACACGCGCCAGCGTTCTTTCCGGGCGACACCCCAATCGCTCGGGAACCTTTCGCCACGGACATCAACTCCGCCCTCAGGAACGCACTGTAGCCTCGCTGCTGCGCGATGCCGGTTATCGTACAGGATTCTTTGGGAAATGGCACATTGGTTCCATCCAAGCCGGCCGCCCTACTAACCCCGGCGCGCACGGTTTCGACACTTGGACAGCCGCTCCCAACTACTATCTTAACGACCCTTGGATGAGCCGTAATGGAAAGGCGGTACAGCTGCATGGGGAAAGTTCCATGGTCACTGTTGAAGAAGCGCTTCCCTTTATAGAAGAAGCGGTCGAGAACGATGAGCCGTTTCTCGCCTTCATCTGGACGGGGTCGCCCCATGGTCCGCACGAAGCCTCCGATGAACTGTTCGAACGTTACTCCGACTTTTCCGAAGAAGAGGCCAACTACTACGGAGAGATTACCGGCGTTGACCGCGCTCTTGGACGTATTCGAGAACACCTCCGGGCCAAAGGCATAGACGAGCAGACCATTCTCTGGTTCAGCAGCGACAACGGCGGACGCGTCCCCCCTGCTGACAATGGCCCTCTTCGAGGCGAAAAAGGCGGCTTATGGGAAGGCGGCATTCGTGTCCCAAGTGTCATTGAATGGCCCGGGCACATCCAACCGGGCATTAGTCACCTACCCTCAGGCACTGTTGATATCCTGCCTACACTCCTCGAACTTGCCGGCGCGAAGATTCCCGACGATCGCCCCCTTGACGGTATCAGTATTGCCTCTCTGATCCACGGAAGAGAAATGGATCAACGCACCCAACCCCTCGGCTTCTGGCACTACGACATTGACGGCCACCTCATGTACAGTGACCGCATAGTAAAGGAGCTTTATGAACTCCAGCAGGCTGGCGAAGAGAATGGGGAAATTGTAAACGAAGGATATCTTCACCCTCCTGGCCGCGATTACGCGCGAGCCGAAGAACGGCCCGGCCCGGGTGCTTGGATTGATGGCGATTGGAAACTTCACCGTCGCGGCAGCGACTATCTTCTGTTCAATCTCGCCGAAGATCCCGGCGAGCAGAACAATGTCATCAATAAACACCCTCAACGCGCCGAACGAATGAGAAAAGAGTTGCGCGCGTGGGAGGATTCAGTAATCCAAAGTCTTCGCGGAGCTGATTACGGCCGTGGCGCCGCCATCATAAACGAATAGCGGAGGTTGTTACAGTACGAGTGCTCCGTGCGCTATGAAAGCACTACTTCACGCTGGTCCCAGCAGACGGTTGGGTACTTGCGCCGCCGGGAAAGCCATTTCTTATCGGAAAGGAGAAAACGATGATGAAACGTCTCACGATTTTGGTCCTATGTCTAATGACCGCGGCAATCGCCCCGGCGGCGGAGCCCGACATCCTCGTTGCCGATTTCGAGTGGGACACCTGGGAGGAGGGCGGCTGGACCGCCACCGGCGAGGCCTTCGGCCCCGGCCCTGCCCAGGGAGCGCTGCCCAACCAGATGCCGGTAACCGGGTACAAGGGCCAACGCTTGGTCAACAGCTTTTACGGCGGTGACGGCCCCACCGGCACGCTCACGTCGCCGCAGTTCACGATCGAGCGCGATTACATCAATTTCCTCATCGGCGGCGGTGGGTTTGAAGAGAGAACGTGCATGAATCTGCTGGTCGACGGCGAGGTCGTGCGCACGGCCACCGGGCCCAACACCACGCCCGGCGGAAGCGAGCGGCTCGACTGGCAGGCTTGGGATGTCGCCGACCTGGCCAGCAAGGAGGTCGTGCTGCAGATCGTCGACGACCACAGCGGCGGGTGGGGACACATCAACGTCGATCATATTGTGCAAAGCAACCGCAAGGCCGAACTGGTCACCCTCGCCCGCGAGTTCACCGTCGACAAGCCGTACCTGCACTTACCGGTGAAGAACGGCGCGGCGAAGCGGCTTATGCGGCTCGTCGTCGACGGCGAGATGGTGCGCGAGTTCGAGATCGAACTGGCCGAGGGCGAGCCCGACTTCTGGACCTACACCGAGGTGGACGCCTACGACGGCAAGACGCTCCGGGCGGAAGTGGACGGCATGCCGCACGACTCCCCGGCCCTGCAAGCTATTAAGCTGGCCGACACGTGGCCCGATCCGGACGGCATGTACCACGAGCGATTCCGCCCACAGTTCCACTTCTCGGCCGCTCGCGGCTGGATCAATGCACCCAACGGCATGATGTTCTACGGCGGCGAGTACCACCTCTTCTTCCAGCACAACCCGTACGGCGCCAGTTGGGGCAACATG
>JAWOFY010000100.1:0-5133 GCA_046497285.1 Candidatus Hydrogenedentota bacterium | reverse complement strand
CTGTCGGCGTACCGCAGAGAATCCGAGGACGGGCTTGGGGTGGACACCGTCTATCTCTGTTCGGAGTGGGCCGACGTTACCCAAGCGCTTGAAGCGCTTAAGCCGGAATTAAGCTATCCGGTTCAGGAAGCCGAATTCGCCCGCGCTCTCGTGTCGGAAGGCAGGGAGCACCTCGACATTTTGCCATTGACGGCGTTGGGGGCGGCATTGACCGTTCAGGGACGAGCTGATTGGGTCATTAACCTCGAGTCGGAATCCCTTCGGCAATCGCGCAGTAAACGAACGTTGCGGCGTAGCGTGGTCCAGTACGCCGGTCTGGCGACAGCGGCGCTTGTGCTGCTGGGGACCCTTTTCTTCCAACACGTTCATTACAAGGAAAACTATGTCGAAGAGTTGCGTCAGCAGGTAGGAACCATTCAGCCAGCCGCCCAAAATATTATCGAAAAGCAACGCAAGCTAGGTATACTTCAGCGCCAAGTGCAGCGGGGCGGGACGGCGCTTGAATATCTGGCTAGAGTTACGGAGGTGGCGCCTGACGATGTGAATTTGACACGATTTTACTTCGTTAACGGCCAAGGCGTCGTGTTGGAAGGGCGCGCGAAGAGCTTTCCAGATCTCGACCAGTTTGTAGGGAATTTGCGGGCTAACGGGCGAGATAATGAGGATTTCTTCAGGAATGCCGTAATAACCACTCAACGGTCTGAGACCGAAAGAGATGAATCGGTAACGGCGTATCAGATTAGTGTTCCGATGCGCGATGTAGACATGGAGGAAGTCGAACAAGAGGCTGAGGTGGCGAGCGTTGATTAATTGGTGGAACCAACTGTCATTAAGAGAGCAAGGGCTGGCGATTGCGGCACTCGGTTTGCTGGTGGGGAGCGTCGTCTATTTCATCGTATCGCCGGCGATGGACAGGCTGGAGCGCGCCGATGCCCAAATCCAACGGCTGGAGACGGATCTGGTCCAGTATACGGCGCTGTTGAACCGCCGGGAGCGGGTAGACCGGCAATTCGCCGAGATCGCCGAGGATCACAGCGTCGAGTGGACGGCTGAGGAGATCCACGACGGGCTGCGCCGCGAAATCGACAGGGTGAGCCTTGAAGACCCGCCCTCGCCTGATGTGGTGCGGGAAGGCGCAGCGCCTGGCGGCGGGGGCCGCGTGGTCACAATCGATCAAATTCCGGAGGGACAACTCAGCGACGCCGGCGAGGGGTATCGTGAATACCAGATTGGTTTTCGCACATCTCCAGCCATATTGCCGGAAATTACCGCATTTCTGCGGCGCTTACAGGAAAGTCCTCAAGCGTTGCGAGTGCATATGCTGGAGTTGAGCCGCACTTCCCCCGACAGCAATGAGATAGTCGCTACGTTCGAGATCACACGAACCGTTGTGGATGGCATACCCGATGATGTGGAACGGGAGGCCCAGCGTGTGTTTGCTGGCAACCTATTGGAAAACGGGAATTTCGAGGAATGGAACACCAGTCAAGAGAGCTTTGCTGGATGGATGCATGTGGACAGTGTGGTGCGGGCCTCAGAGCGATTTGTTACGGCGGGAGAACAAAGCCTTGAGCTGGAGCCGGCTTCGGCGCCGGGACGCTTCTATCAAGAGGTTGAAGTCACCGGCGGCGAAACGTATGAGCTGGAGTTTGACATGGCGGCGACAGGACCCGCTCGTGTGCGAGTGATCGATGCAGATAGCGGTGAGCCTTTGGAAGGCGGCGTACAGCCCTCGCCGAATGAACGCGTTAAGCGGTATGCGGCCCGTTTCACGGCGCCAGGGGATAGTGGCGCGTCAAGGCGGGTGCGGGCGCCGGTGTTGGAAGTACTGGAATCAGATACTGTGGCTTACTTAGACAACGTAAGATTAGTACAGGTGCAATAGCTTATGTTCACGGAACGCATTATTATGGGACTAGGGGCGGTGGTGCTTCTGTTTCTTGGCGGAACCGTAGGATGGTTTGCGTTCAACGATCCGACCGAAGAGACGCGGAGCGATCTCGCCTGGGAGTTGCGGCAAGCGCAACAGCGCCGCGCTACTCCAGGAGGAGGGAGCGCCTCGATTGATTTCGCCGCCTTGGAAGAAAATGTGGTGGAGCGGGACGATCTCTGGGATCAGTTGGTCGCGCCGCCGCCGGAACGGCCCAGCCCACCTGATTTGGCCGGCGCCTTGCGGGGAGTCACGGTAACCCGCGAATCCATGGGATCTGGCCAGGATCTGCGTGTGCGCATCCGCACCTCGAGCGACGGCAGGGGGAGTTGGAAGGGCGTTGGCGACGAGGTGAACGGACTAACCATCATCGAGATTACGTCCGATTCCGTCGTATTCGGCCGGCAAGCCCATGGGCGGATGTATACGCGCTCGGTCAGCCGCGGCAACTAGGTAGCCTCTGTTTTATATCCCGCCACAATAAGGGGGAGCGTCTCACCCTGGCTTTAGCGAAGGAGCACAATCATCTTGAAGGGTATAGTGGGTATTTTTGCGCATAGGTATTTTGTTTTTCTTGGGGCGATGCTTTTGGTTATCGGTGGAGGCGTGGAAGCTCAACAAACCCCTGAGCAACCCGAATCGGCTACCGATGCTGCAAGTGATGTGGAAGATGTTGCGGTCGAACCCGACGCGCCAGACGACGCGCCAGACGATGTCTCCGAGTCAGATGCTCCAGATACCGGCGTGCGCACAATGTCTCCGCAAGGGGGCGAAGTGGGGTTCCATGGCGAGGGCGTTTACCAACCGTTCTTAGAGAAACCAATGGAATTCCGGGACGTGCCGGATGAGGGGGCGACACTCACGTTGGAGACTCCCGAAGAGCGAATCGCGGCCACCGAATTTCTCGACACACTCGCTCAAGCCACCGGGTGGAACATTCTATCTTCCCAAGGAGTCGAAGAGGAAACGCTCCGTTTCTGGGTTGAGGAAGTCTCGCCTCAAGAAGCCCTAGAGGTGCTACGTTTCCATGGAATTTATTATGACTACGATCCAGAATCCCGCTATCTCTACGTCCGGACTCAGGAAGAGTATCTACGCGGTGAGTATGGGGGGCTGATCCAGCAAGAATTCGAGATTGAACACGCCGACCTCAGCGATATGGAACAGATCCTGTCCAATTTCCTGTCGGACAGTGGACGCATGGTGGCGGATCCTCGGACGGGGTATCTGCTGGTGTTGGACACCGAATCCAATCTGGAGACCATGGAGAGCATCATTTCGCAGCTTGACGTTCCCATCACCGCTCGCACCTACGAACTTCAGTATGCGAACGCGGACGATATATCGTCTAGTCTAGAAGAAATTGTGACCGAGCGGGGAAGCATCCATGTGGATCCCCGTTCGAATAGCATTACCGTTACCGATCTTCACCAACGCCAGGAGCGGATCGCGGAGTTCATCGAAACCGTGGACAAGAAGCTACAGACGCGGACATGGACGTTGAACTACGCGGATCCCGTGGAAATTGGCGACCGGCTCGGCGAACTTGTGCCGGATGAGATGGGCCGGGTGGAAACAGATGAAGATGTTTATCAGGTCACGGTGACCGCGACGCCCAGTCGGTTGGACGAAGTGGATGAGTTTATAGAAGCGTGGGATACGCGGCGCAAGCAAGTCGAACTAGAAGCCTATCTGGTTTCTGCTTCGAGTACTATTACGCGCGAGTTGGGCGTAGGTTGGCAGTATTTTGATACGCAATCCGGCGATCCCGTCGCCATACAGCACGGCAATGAGACACCGGATTTTGAATCAGCGCCTGATGCGGGACAACGGTTCACCATAGGCGATTTGCCTTATCAAGTCCCCCTCCGCGATCCCCTCACGAGTCAGCCGATCCGAGATATTGCGGGGGAGATGGTCGCCGATCCCCAATTCCAGGGTAACCGGTTAAGCGCCGTCTTGAATTACCTTGATCAGCAAGGCGAAGTGTCCATTCTCTCGAGGCCGCGCGTAACGGTTCGTGATGGCGAAGAGGCCATGTTCGAAAGTGTTGAGGAACGGCCTTTCATTGAAGGTGGGTTTGACACTGGGTTTGGGAGGACGAACACGGGCACGGGCACGGGAACCGGTGACGACAGGTTCCGGCGCACGAGCAACGTTGTCCCCATGCGGGTCCAGTTCATTGACGTGGGTACTATTCTTCGGGTGATGCCTCGGATTAATGAAGAAAACAACATCATGATGGACATTGAGGTGGAGGACAGCACAGCGGAGACCGTTACCGTGACAGCGGGCGACCAGTCGAGCACCATTCCCCAGAAGCGGCAGAACAGAGCCGAGACCCAGGTCATGGTGCATGACAATCATACCGTGGTCATTGGCGGACTGCGTTCGGCGGGCTTCGATGAAAACGTAGACCAAGTCCCGCTTCTTGGCGATATCCCCTTCCTTGGGAACCTGTTCAAGAATACAGAGGGCGAACACCGGGAAACCGACTTGCTCATCTTTATAACGCCTCGTATTGTCGATGAATATACGCAGCCCGAAGCCAGCCGCTTGGCGGACTATGAAGCGGAAAGCGACGAACGGATGCGAGAGGCGAGGCGGCCGTTGCTTCAACGCCTACTGCATTCGATCAGTGATCGCGAGATGACGGTGTCCATCGGCGAGACAGGCGCCATGCATTCCGCGGGCAGCCGGGTGAATGTTGAAGACCTCAAGCAAGCATTTGAAGCCGTTGAACGTCCTAGCCAACACACGGCTTATGTGCGGGCTCATCCTAACGCGCCGGTGGAGCGGGTGAACGAAGTGACCGAAGCGGCGGAAGAGCGCGGTTTAATGGTCGAAGTGGATACCCGCGGACGGCCGTTCGTGCCCATTGAACCTCCGGCTGAGACCGAAGAGACGGAAGAAGAGGCTCCGGCGGATATGGAGCCTTACCAAGTTCCGCTCGAGGGGCAATCCCGCATGGAGTAGCACACAGTCTGGACTTTAGCGCTACGTAATCACTACGTTTGTGATAAGCCTTAACGTTCGTCACGGTTCGCGATTGGTTTCCAGGGAATCGTGAAGGGCGTTAAGGCTTTGTTGTATACGGCGCTGGAGATTCCGCGCCCCGTCATCCTCGCTAGGCTCGATAGGGTCGCCATAGACGCACCCAATGCGCGAGAACGGCTTGGGAACCATCATCCGATCCCACGAGC
>JAWOFY010000023.1:0-2620 GCA_046497285.1 Candidatus Hydrogenedentota bacterium | reverse complement strand
CGTGTCTTTGGCGGAAGGAGAAGTCCTGAATTTCCGCTATCGCACCGTCGTGTTCACGGGCGGCCACGAAGAGGCCGACATCGCGGGCTGGCGCGAGGATTTGAACAGCAATAGACCGCCTGTTGCTCCAGGGAACAACATCCCCCTTGCTCCCCCTTCGAAGGGGGCAGGCCCGCTAGGGCCGGGGGATGGAAACGCCCCGTTCACCGCCCTACCCGGCGATTGGGGAAAGGGCGACATTGACTTTGGCGGCGGGGTTTGGCAGCATAGGCCTCAGACAAGATTAGCTACCGCGCTGTGACTGGCGACGCGACGTGGAATGGACCACGGGGAAGCGGCGCGGAGACGCAATGCCGCTCGCCTGGGCGCCGGAGGATAGATACGGCTGCCCAGGCGTGTCCTTTTTCTGGGACGACGGCATTGGAAAGGTTAAGAATCATGGCTGACGACGACATCAAAAAAATGTACCGCACCCGCGCCGAGGGCGATTTCCCCGACGGCTTTGAGCTGCTCGGACGGCGCTATGAAAAGGTTGAGGATCTCCGCTACGGCACCAATCCGCACCAGCCCGCGGCCTTTTACCGGCCCGCGGACCAGGAGCGGCTTGTGTTGGGGGGCTATGAGGTCCTCAAATCGGGTAAGAGCGGCCTGTCCCAGACCAACATTGAGGACATGCATCATGCGGTGGGCATACTCAAGTACATGCCCACCCCGAGTTGCGCCGTGATGAAGCACTGCAACCCCTCCGGAGTGGCGATGGAGGTGGAGGGGATGGCGTTGGCCGAGGTGTACCGGCGGGCTCGCGACGCGGATGCCCAGGCGGCGTTTGGCAGCGTGGTGGTCTTCAACACCGAGGTGGACGCCGCCACGGCGGAGGCCATCATGGAGACCATCGTGGAAGGCGTGGCCGCGCCGGCGTTCACCGAGGAGGCCTTGGCGGCGTTGAAGGATTTCGAACGCTTCGGCCGGAACAAGGAGATCCGCGTCATCCGCCTTCCCGAATACAGCCGCTTACCCCGCTATGTGGGCGACGCGTGTGAGGCGAACGAAGTCAAAATGTTCGACGACGGCAGCCTGGTGCTGGCGAAGCCCTATCTGAGCCGGATCACGTCGCCCGAGGATTTCGAGCCGGCCTACAACGAGCACCGCAAGAAAGGCCGCATCGACATAGAGCGCCAACCCACGGAACGGGAACTCGACGACCTGCTCTTCGCGTGGTATGTGAATATTCACGTGCGGTCCAACGGCTGCGTCATCG
This sequence comes from Candidatus Hydrogenedentota bacterium, assembly GCA_046497285.1. Lineage (GTDB taxonomy): Bacteria > Hydrogenedentota > Hydrogenedentia > Hydrogenedentales > SLHB01 > SKRY01. The sequence goes on along the minus strand of JAWOFY010000023.1, from coordinate 1,362 downwards.
CCCGCAACGGCCAGACGCTAGCGGTGGGCACGGGCGAGCAAGATCGCGTAGGCGCCGTGGAGCAGGCCTTGACCAAGGCGGGCCAGAAGTACCAAGGAACGGAATCCCTCAAGGGAGCCGTGTTGTCGTCGGATGGGTTCTTTCCTTTCCGCGACGCCGTGGACGTGGCGGTGAAAGCTGGCGTAAGGGCTTTTGTCCAACCCGGTGGAAGCGTCAACGACTACGACGCCATTCAGGCCTGCAACGAAGCCGGCGCCACCATGGTGTTCAGCCTTGAACGGTGCTTTTCACATCACTGAGAAGCCGCTAAACGGAAAGAGGATGGATCATGAACGTAATGCGTAGTCAATTAGTGGCGCTCCTGGCGTCGATGCTCTTGGGGGCCATCCCCCTCGCGCACGGAGAGGAGGACCCCGTCGAATTGGACGTGATGTCGTTTAACATCCGCTACGGAACGGCGGACGACGGGCCCGACAGTTGGCCCCATCGTCAGGCGATGGTGGCGGACATGCTGATTCAGTATATGCCCGACATCATCGGCATGCAGGAAACGCTGGAGTTTCAGGCCGCTTACCTGGAGACGGCCGTTCCCGAATACCGCTGGTTCGGGGAGGGAAGGAAAGCTGATCTCATGGGCGAACAAACGGCTTTTCTCTATAATCACGACAAGGTCCGGCCCATCAAAATAGGAAACTTCTGGCTGTCGGAAACCCCGGATACGCCGGGGTCCCAGTCCTGGGATTCGGCTCTTCCCCGGATGGTGACCTGGGCCCGGTTCTATCACCTCGATTCGCAAGAGATGGTCACGGTGTACAACACGCACTTCGACCACCGGGGCGTGAAAGCGCGCGAAGAGAGCGCGGCGCTCCTCCGCGATCGTATCGAAGAACATGCGGCAGACGAGCCCATCATCGTGCTCGGCGACTTCAACGCGCAAGCCGAGGAAGACCGCCCCTGGCAACTCCTGGTCGAGGGGTCGCGGATGGAAGACGCGTGGCTAATGGCGGCTGAAACGGAGGGCCCGGCTGGAACGTGGGGCGGCTTCGCGCCTCCCGATCCGGATTCGAGCCGCATTGATTGGATACTTATAAGCCGCCATTTCGACGTGGCGTTTTGCGAGACCGTGCTGTACAACCAAGACGGACGTTATCCTTCGGATCACTATCCCGTGTACGCCCGCCTGCAATGGCGTCCCTCGGGGGACTAGCGATCGATCAGCACTAACGTTGTAGGCGGCGCGGTTCCCCATTCGTGGCTTAGGACCGTTTGCCGGGGGGGATGTTTTTGCCCGGCCCATCAAAGTTTTCCTAAGTGAAACCTAGTTGACGGAAGGAACGCCTCGAATCCATGCGAACTATTGAC
>JAWOFY010000453.1:0-6538 GCA_046497285.1 Candidatus Hydrogenedentota bacterium | reverse complement strand
AGCAATACGGCGTTATCTTTGACATGGACGGTGTGTTGGTGGATAGCTACCAGGCGCACTTCGAATCGTGGCGGCGAATGTTGGAGCAAAAAGGCCTGGAACTCACCGAACCTGAGTTTGCCGAAACATTTGGGCGAACGAGCCGGGACATCATCCAGCATTTCTTTGGCGAGACCATGAGCGGTGAGGAGATCGCCTGCTGGGATGAAGAGAAGGAAGCCGAATACCGCGAGATAATCACGGCGGATTTTCCCGCCATGGAAGGCGCGTCCGAGCTGATTGCCGCCCTGGCGGAGGCGGGGTTCCGCCTCGCCATTGGTTCTTCAGGCCCGAAGAAGAATGTTCAAACCGTCCTGGACAATCTACCCAATGCCCACTTGATCGCCGCCAGCGTCAACGGCCAGCAGGTGTCTCGCGGCAAACCCGCCCCCGACGTGTTTCTGCGCGCCGCGGAAAAACTCGAACTGCCGCCCGCTCGGTGCGCAGTCCTCGAAGACGCGTTGGCGGGGCTAGACGCCGCCCACGCCGCGGGCATGGCCGCACTCGCCATCACGGGCACGGCCCCTCGCGACGCCTTGGCGGAGAAAGCGGACATCGTCGTTGATTCCTTGCGTGAACTCACGCCGGTCACGATTCAGCAGTTGATTGAACGCCGCGCGGCCGCGGTGCATTGAACCGGCGGCTCTTTCTGGCTCCCCTACCGTTTGTGCGTGGGAACGATAACGCTTGCAACCCCCAGCTACTCCGCGGTGATTGGCGTCCGCCTAGGGGGGATGAGATCCGGGGATCGACACGAAAGAAATGGCGCGATACAATATTGGGAGAAACGGAGGAAGAACTCATGATTAAGCTCGAAGTCCTAGGCGTAAGCAGTGACGGCCACCACCAGCCTGTGGTGATTCTACGCAATGAAGACCGGGTGCTGCCCATGGTTGTGGGGATCGCGGAGGCGGACGCCATTCACGCCGCTTTGATCCAGCGCGATATCGGCCGTCCCATGACCCACGATCTCATCTGTAACATCTTGGCGGGCTTGGGCGGCGCGCTCGACTCCGTCGCGATTTACAAGTTGGAAAACGATGTCTTCTATGCCCACCTCAATATCGAGCGTAAGGGGCCGAATGGTCAGGTCGAACAGGTGCTGCGCGTGGATTCGCGGCCAAGCGACGGCATCGCCATCGCCACGCGTCTGCAAGCTCCCATCTATGCGGCCCAGGAAGTGATGGACCAGGCCGGCCAGGATGTGTCGATCTTGGGAGGCGGCGAAGACGACGACGACGAGGACGAACCCGACTACGAGAGTTGAGCGCGGCTGAAGCTACGGGGCGCCGCTTTCGATGGCGATATCCTCGCCGGCATTCTCAAGTACTTCGCCTTGGGTAACGACCTCGCATCCGCTTGCCTGCTCACCGATGATAATGGGCATGCTCGTCGCGTTCGTTAATGCGATGTTGTGCGCCGCGCGTTCGCCGATGGGCGCCATCCCCTGCCCGCCGCCGGGTTGGCTAAACCCAAGTTTGATGGGCGTAGCTTCCTCGCGTTCCTTTCCTTCCCACGGCCCAATCGAGACTTCGTGGTCCGAGCCGTGAATGGTGGCCAACGCGTGCACATTCATTTCGGAGTCCTCAGGCATCAATTCAAGTTCGACCGAGCTGCCCTCTCCTTCCAAGAACAGAAGAGGCCCATACTTGGCGTCGCCTCGGCTGGCCTCAATTACGGCGTCCGTCCCCACCCAGAATCCGCGTTCATGGCCGATGGTCTTGCTGTCTTCAATGCGGATGGGACCGCTGTGCCTCAGTTCAAACCCGGCGCGCATGTGCTTGGCGGCGCAGTTGATGAAGGTAACGTCCTCGACGCCGCTGTAGGTGCGGAACCCGTCTTCCGCCAAGCATTTCTTGTACCCCGGCAGGATTTTGTTTTCGCCCTCGCGGTTCCGGGCGACGGAAGCGAAGTCTACCTCATGGGCGGGGCCGGACGTTTCGGCGAGCATGTCATCCGTGGAGCGCATTTCGCCCTCCACGTAGCAATCCTCGAAGTAGGTGTTGGTAGCCCCATCTTGGATGTAGAACCCATGGCCGAAGGAGCGCATGTAAATCTCGCATCCGATAACGCGGGTGTTGTTTCCCGTAATTTGAAGTCCGCTGTGTTTGCGCAATCCCACCAACGAGCCGCCGCCTTTGCCGAGCAGATCGCCATAGCCGTAAGGAAACGAACCCCGCACGCGCAACGTGACGCCGCGTAGGGTGTTGTCATCGCCATGGACGGACAGGACATTGCCGCCGCGGGAGGTCCCGTCGCCGATGTTGGTGATGGTGAGTCCCTTCAACGTGTTGTCGCTGCCGGACACCACGAACTCCGGATTATGAATCGGGGGGTCAAGTTCGTTCCGCAACTCAGTGTCCACCTCGATGGTGACATCCGTCAGGTCGAACACGTTGCCGCTGCCGGAGAACTCGAGGAAATGCCAGTCTTCTTCTTCCCGCCTTTCCGGGATGCTTTCCAAAGGGATGTAGTCGATGAGGGGATATTCGCCCGGCTCCATGGTGACCGTGTTTCCATCTTGAGAAGCGTACTCCGCCAATTCTTCCAGGCTTGATATCCGGATCTCCGAAGCCTGAACGGGCAGTGCTGCAAAGAACGCCGATGTTATAGCTACAGCAATGGTTGTCGTGAACTTCATTTCCGTTGCCTCCTGTGGCATGCGTTTCCGATTCTTAAGTGTTGCGCCATCGCAGCTTCTGTTACAACTCGCTGTAGGCTTTGTCCCGGCGTCGGCGGCGGGCGAGTTCACTGGCGTACCGGCGCCCAAGCGAGTCCGCGTTGTCCTGCGCCCATTCCGTCAGTTTGGTCTCACCAGCAGGCGGACTGTCCGTACAGAGCAAATCCGCCATGAGCGCGTCGATCTCTTCACGGCTGAGCACCACATCGCCCACCAATAAGCCGAGCAGCTTGGCTTGAACGTATGCAAGAGCTGGAGGAACGGAAACGAGGGGCCGCTGCTTGCCGATGGCGGCGGCGATGGTCTTGACCAAATTCCGGTAGGTGAAGGTTTCCGGTCCCACGGCGTCCACGATGCGGTTCTCGCTCTCTTGACCTTCTTGGAGGGCGAGGCGGGCGAAGTCTTCTACGTGAATCGGTTGAACCCCGTAGTCGCCTGCCCCGAAAAGAGGGAACAAAGGGAAGCGCCGCAGGCCCCAGGCGATGTTGTTGACCAGGATATCCTCGTGACCGAAGAGGATGGCGGGCCGCAGGATGGTGTGCGGGATGCCGCTGTTTTCCAGGGCATACTCGAGTTCGGCTTTGCTCCGGAAGTATTCGAAGGGCGAGTCCAGCGAGGGATTGGTGATGCTGACGTGGACGATACGCCCCACGCCGGCCTTGCGCGCGGCATGGAAGAGCGTGCGCGTGTTCTGAACGGCTTCGCCATGGCTGAAAGTCCAGTGGTTGAAGCGCACCCAGTAGGTGTTATAAAGGACTTCCACTCCGGTTAGGGTGTGGGCCAGTTTGTCCTCATCCTCGAAGTCGTAGGGATACGCCGTAACCTGGCCGCCGAAGGGGTTCGGGCGGTTGGGCGAATGCGTTAGCGTGATGACACGGTGCTCCCCTTCGAGCAAGCGCGAGGCGATGAACTTGCCCGAATACCCAAAGGCTCCCGTTACGGCGTGAATCGCGTTCATGACCACCTTACTATAGCGCGTGAAGGGGTGCTTAGGAAAATCAAGGCATTCGAAGTCAGGGGCTGAGGGGGTAAACCTCTTCGCGCCCCTTGGGCGTTTACCATCCAAAAGACCACTAGCCAGTTGGAATAGCGTTTTCTTGTTTGAAGTCCCCTTATGATAAACTAGGCGCCCATTCGGGCCTTGGCCGCCGACAGGTAGCCGGGCGGGCTTGCTTGTTTCAAACGGTAAGCGAGCGAGAAATTGAGAACTGATTCCCATGGAGAGAACGGATGCGCACGAAGCGGATGATTCCTTGTTGGGCTATTGTGGCGGGCGCCGCTGCTGGGCTTCTCACGGCGGGATGCGAACCGCCGGAAGAGTTTGGGCAAGCGGGCCCCACTGCGGAAGAGGCTGAGGAGCGCGAGTACGAGCGGGCCGATGGCGGTTGGCTGATCATGCGTATGCCCAGTAGCCCCGAACACCTTAATCCCTATACGTCGACCGATACCTATGCCATGCAGATTTCTGACCTTATCTTCGATGGGCTCTTGGAACGCAATCCGGAAACGCTTGAGATGGAGCCCAACCTCGCCCATGACTGGGATATCTCGGACGATCATCTGGAATACACGTTCTATCTTCGGGACGACGTCACCTTTCACGATGGGGAACCCTTGACCGCGGAGGACGTGAAATTCTCGTTCGACACCATCTTGGATCCCGAGATCATGGCCCCGCATCTGCGCAATTATCTCCAGGATATCGTGGATGTCGAAATCATTGATGATTCCACGGTGCGGATTGAATGTGAACGGCCGTACTTCCGGCATCTCGTTATGATTGGGACCACGCCTATTGTTCCCAAACACATCTATGGTGAGGGCAACTTCAATCAGCACCCCAACAACCGTGATCCTATTGGCTCTGGTCCCTATGAATTTGATTCATGGCAGACGGGGCAGCGGATCGAGCTTACCCGCCATGAGGACTACTGGGGCGAGAAACCTTCCCTTGAACGGCGTCTGTTCATGTTCATCACAGAAGACAATAGCGCGTTTCAGATTCTTCTCCAAGGCGATATTGATACGATGGAAATGACGCCGGAACTCTGGGTGAGCCGTGCCCGGGGAGAGCGATTCGAACAGAATTTCCGTAGGCATACGTATTATCAGCCCCGGTATTCCTACATTGGCTGGAACATGCGGCGGCCCCAGTTCGAGGATAAGCAGGTCCGCCGCGCCATGACGATGCTGCTCGACCGCCAGGAAATCCTCGACACCATCTTTCATGGGTTGGGTGAAGTAATTACAGGAAACTTCTTTATTCAGAATCCGGAATATAATGAAGAAATCGACCCCTTGCCGTTTGATCCCGAGCGAGCGCAAGAACTTCTGGATGAGGCGGGCTGGGAGGACTCCACCGGCGACGGCATTCGGGACAAGGACGGTGAGTCCTTTGAGTTCGAACTCCTCATCCCCGCGGACTCGCAGGAAGATGAACAGATCGCCACGGTGTTTCAGCAGGAGCTGAGCCGGGCGGGTATCCGCATGCGCATCCGCCGTCTCGAATTCGCGACCTTGCTTGAGAACGTGCATCGCCGGGAATTCGACGCAGTCCGGTTGGGCTGGTCCATGCCGCCGGATCCGGATCCCTACCAAGTTTGGCATTCATCCCAAACCGAGGCGGGCTCGAACTACGTCAACTTCGTGAACGAGGAGGCCGACGAGATTATCGAAGAGGCGCGGGTCGAGTTCGATGAGGATCGGCGCACCGAGTTGTACCGCCGCTTCCATGAAATCGTTCACGAGGAACAACCGTACACCTTCATGTACTGCCGCGAGACGCTGTTGGCCGTGGACCGACGGTTCCATGGCATTACGATTTATCCGTACGGTCCGTACATGCGGGAGTGGTTCGTTCCGGCAGAACTGCAGCAGTATTAGGCCAAACGCCGCCGATAGCGTCCCAAATCCTGTCGAGAAAACAGGAGGGTACGCCAGCATAGCGGGAGACTCGTGAGAGCTTATCTGATACGCCGACTTCTACTGGTTATCCCCACGTTTATTGGGATCACGCTGATCACATTCGTGGTGGTGCAGCTCGCTCCGGGGAGCCCCGTCTATCTTATGCTTCACGGGGCGGAAGGAGCCCTTGAGGGCGACGCGGCGACCGAACAGATTGTCGAGCAGATGCAAGCGCGGTTCGGCCTGGACCAGCCGATCCATATCCAGTACATCCACTGGTTGCGAGATCTCGTGACGCTGGATTTTGGCACGTCGTTTCGGGACGGACGGCCTGTTATCGACAAGATCATGGAGCGGTTGCCGGTCACGCTGGAGCTGAGCGCCATCGCGATCTTTCTGACCTACATCATTTCCGTTCCCATCGGTGTGTATAGCGCGACCCATCGCCAGCGTTGGGGAGACACCATAATCACGCTGATTCTCTTCATCCTGTACAGCCTTCCTTCGTTCTGGGTGGCGATGCTACTGATCTTCTTTTTGGCGGGCGGACAGTTCCTCAATTGGTTCCCCGTTCACGGACTTCACGGCTTCGGGGCGCAGGACTATCCGTGGCTTTGGTGGCTGCTGGATCACGTCTGGCACTTGGTCCTTCCTGTGTTTTGCCTTACATATACCGGCCTTGCCGCCTTGTCCCGGTACGCCCGTGCGGGCATGATCGAGCAAGTACGGCAAGACTACATCCGCACCGCGCGGGCGTACGGCTTTTCAGAGAAGGTGGTGATCTTCAAGTACGCCATGCGCAATTCGCTAATTTCTCGAAGATATCCCCGGCATCGGCCCGGCTCGCCGAACAGCTCTTCTCGATTATTTTGGCAGCAGCAGCAAAATCAGACAGGCAAATGTTGAACAACTTCG
>JAWOFY010000353.1:0-9996 GCA_046497285.1 Candidatus Hydrogenedentota bacterium | reverse complement strand
CCGTCCCGTTACGAGTTGGCCAAGAGCCTCGGTCAGCCTGGGGTTCGCCGGGGCAATACCCAACCCTAACACGTGAATCTCATGAGCGCCATACTGCGCGCTGATCTCGGTTCCGGGGAGGAGTTCCATACCGAAGCGCCTCGCCGCCACCGTGGCTGGGGCAATAGCCGATACCGTGTCATGGTCGGTGATGGCGATGGCGGCGAACCCCGCCTCGGCCGCGCGCTCCACGACGCGTTCCGGACTATCCGCGCCGTCGGAGTGGTTGGTGTGAAGATGAAGGTCGGCGACCGGCTTATCCGTGATCCCGCTCTCCTTTCAGCCGGTCGAGAACGGCGTTGATGAAGCGGGGCGCTTCGTCGGCTCCAAACCGCCGAGCCACCTCGATGGCCTCGGTAATGGCCACGGTCTCGGGCACATCGTCTGCATACCGCATCTCGTAAAGGCCTATGCGCAAGATGTTCTGCTCGATGTGGCCCACACGTTTTGGATCCCAGCGGTCCAACGCTTCGCTAATAGCGGCGTCAAGTTCCTCGCGATTGTCGGTGACTCCCTCGATTAGGTGCGCGGCATATTTCTTCACCGGTTCGCGGCTGGGGTTATCCCGCCAGAAATCATCGAGCCGATCCCGCCAATGATAGCGAGTGAAATCAAGACCGTACAGGAACTGAACCGCCCGTTCGCGAGCGCGCCTGCGAATTTGTGGGCTAGTTCCCTTCACAGTTGTCCCAAAAGATTAACCATCTCGATGGCGGAGACCCCGGCGTCAAAACCTTTGTTGCCCGCCTTGGTTCCCGCGCGTTCAATGGCTTCCTCGATAGTGTGGGTGGTGAGCACGCCGAAGATGACAGGCACGCCCGTTTGAAGCGCGACTTGGCTAATGCCCTTGGCCGCTTCACCGGCCACGTACTCGAAATGGGGCGTGCCGCCGCGAATGACGGCGCCCAATGTGATGACCGCGTCGTACTTTTCTGATTCCGCCATCCGGCGCGCCACAACGGGAAGCTCGAAGGAGCCTGGCGTCCACACTACGGTTATCTCTTCGTCGCGCGCGCCGTGACGCAGCAGGGCGTCCAGGCAACCCTCAAGGAGTTTGCCGCTAATAAACTCATTAAAGCGGGACACAGCGATACCGAATGTCTTCCCGGAACAGACAAGTTCGCCTTGAATTATGTTTGCCATTGAATGATATTCCTTCCGCTGACCGGCCACCGGGCTCGCCTATTTGTAGAGGTGGCCCATCTTTTCAATTTTGGTTTGAATATAGCGTTCGTTAATAGGGTTGGGGGGAATCTCGATGGGAACGCGGCCGGTCACCTCCAGGCCGTGGCCCTCAAGGCCCGCTCGTTTCACAGGGTTGTTCGTGAGGAGGCGCATCCGATGGACGCCGAGGTCCCGCAGGATTTGTGCGCCGATCCCGTATTCGCGGGGATCGGGATCGAAACCGAGATGAACGTTCGCCTCGACCGTGTCCATGCCTTGATCTTGTAACTCGTAAGCCCTGATCTTGTTTACCAGGCCGATGCCCCGGCCTTCCTGTCTCATGTACACCAGGACGCCGGCCTCCGATTCGCCAATACGCTTCATCGCCTCATGAAGCTGACTGCCGCAGTCGCACCGCAAGGAGCCGAAGACATCCCCCGTAAGGCACTCGCTGTGAACGCGGACAAGTACGTCCTCTTTCCCCGCCACATCGCCTTTTACCAAGGCCAGGTGCTGGTGGTCGTCGATGCCCGTTTCGTATACCACGAGGTAAAAATCCCCGTAGTCTGTTGGCAGCGTAGTGGACGCTACGCGTTGAACCAGGCGCTCGTACCGCCTTAAGTGCTCAATAAGATGCTCGATGGCGCATATCTTGACCCCGTGTTTCTGGCCAAACTCGACAAGCTTGGGCAGGCGGGCCATGGAGCCGTCCTCGTTCATGATTTCACATATGACCGCCGCCGGCGTTAGCCCCGCCAATCGGCATAAGTCCACCGAACCCTCGGTCTGTCCCGCGCGCACGAGGACTCCGCCTTTCCGGGCGCGCAGCGGAAACACGTGCCCGGGCCGCACCAGGTCCGCTGGTGTCGTGGATGGATCAATGGCCAGCTGGATCGTGCGGGCGCGGTCATGGGCGCTGATTCCGGTGCTCACGCCCGTGGCGGCTTCAATGCTTACGGTAAAGGCCGTGCCGAACTTTGACAAGTTCTCCGTGGTCATGAGGGGGAGGCGAAGTTCTTCCACGCGCTCGGGCGTCAACGCCAGGCAGATGAGTCCCCGCCCATGCGTGGCCATGAAATTGACGGCCTCAGGGGTGACATGTTCCGCCGCGATCACGAGGTCGCCTTCGTTTTCGCGATCCTCGTCGTCGACCAGAATGATCATTTTGCCCTGGCGGAGGTCTTCAAGAACCTCCGAAATCGGGGCGAAAGGAGTCTCCATTTTATGCAAAGCCCTGTCTTTTGAGGGTTTCCATGGTTAAGCCGCCACCACCCATGCTGTTCTTAAGGAATTGGTAAATCTGTTTGCTGATCATGTCAGCTTCGAGATTCACGGGTTGGCCGGGACGTTTCGCCTTGAGCGTCGTCTTCTCGAGCGTGGCGGGAATGATCGCGACGGTGAACGTGTCGCCCACCGGTTCGACAACGGTCAAACTGATGCCATCCACCGCAATGGAACCCTTGGGGGCGAGGTACCGCGCCACTTCGTTGGGCGCCTGGAACTCCCACAACGCGAACTCGCCCTGATTCTCCACCTTGGTCACTTGGCCCACGCCATCCACGTGGCCTTGGACAAAATGACCGCCAAAACGCCCGCCCGCGCTCATGGAGCGTTCAAGGTTGACGGCGTCTCCCGGCTTAAGTTCGCCTAGGGTAGTTCGGTTCAGCGTTTCAGGGGACACCTGTACCACGAAGTCTTCCTCGTTTACGGCCACCGCCGTTAGGCATGCGCCATCCACGGCGACGCTATCGCCTTCGGACAGGTCCTCCAGCACGACCTCGGCTAGGATGCTCATCTCCTGGCCCGAACGGCGCGCCACGGCGCCAATCTCTTCAATAAGCCCGGTAAACATGGTTACTCCCTATGCGATAGCGGCGAGCGCGCCGCTTCAACGTGCTTTACATACGCTTGGATAAGTATATCCTCTCCGACGGATTGGGCCGACATGTCTTCAAGGGGAATCGCATCCCGCATGAACTCGGCCCCTTGGCCTTCCACGGCGCTTAGCGCATCGCGGCCGCCGGCAATCTTGGGCGCGATGAAGAACATGACCTTGTCGGCCAGCCCCGCCTCAAAGACCGAGGCGAGCGTCGCCCCGCCCCCCTCGACCAATACCGAGGTGACTTCGCGCCGGCCGAGTTCCCGCATCACGTGAACCATGTCCACGCCGCCGGGCCCAGAAGGAGCATGAATCGTCTCGGCCTCGGCCTTGAAGGTCTTTCCCTCGGGGAGCACCACCCACGTGGGGGCGTTGCTTTCGAGGTGAAACACGTGATGGCGCTCGTCCAGATACTCCTCGGCATCCACCACGACCCGTATGGGATCCCGGCCCCCGCCCTCCGGCAACCGTGTGGTGAGACTGGGATCGTCGGTCATCACAGTGCGGCTGCCTACAAGGATGGCGTCCAACTCGTCGCGCAGCCGATGAACCCAAGCCCGCGACGCCTCGCCCGTGACCCATTTCGAGTCCCCGCTCCACGTCGCGATCTTGCCGTCCAACGTCATGCCGCATTTCGCTACGACGAACGGCAACCCCGTGGTGATGTATTTAACAAAGATCTCGTTGAGTTGCCGCGCCTCGGCCTCCAGCAGCCCCACTTCGACAGGGACCCCTGCTTCGCGCAGCCGGCGAATGCCCTGGCCGGCTACGCGCGGGTTGGGATCCTCCATGGCCACCACCACGCGTTGCGGCATGTGCTCGACGAGAAGATCCGCGCAGGGCGGCGTCCGGCCCCTGTGCGCGCATGGCTCCAAGGTGAGATAGAGCGTGGCGTCGCGCACGTCGCCACCCGCAGCCTCGATAGCCTTCACCTCGGCATGAGCCTGACCCGCCGCTTCATGGTATGCTTCCCCAATCACGGCGCCATCGCGAACCGCCACGCAACCCACCATCGGATTGGGGCTGGTGCGGCCGCGGGCTCGTGCGGCCAATTCGAGGGCGCGCCTCATGTAGGTCTCATCAGTGTCCATAATTGAGAAAAGCCCCGGCAAGGTATGGGGACCTTCGGGGCATACTGGGCGCGCCGCGCCTTCTCTCGTCCGGACTCTAACCGTCGGCCCCGGATTTGCACCGGATCATGCGCCATGCTGGCGCTCGCGGGCTGTTACCGCCGGTGGGGAATCTCACCCCGCCCCGAAGGCGCTTCAATGCAAGCAATCGGCTTACCTACTATGATTCTAGCAAGGGCGGACGGTTCTGTCAAAAGCTTAGCGGTCCCGACCGCCGGGTGACAACGGGAGTTAACAGGGACGCGGCCCACAACTCCGGAGGTTTATGCGACCCTGAGGGACAAAGCGCAAGTAATGGGGGGGAGGTTACGAGTAACGGCGGCCCGCGCGTTTTAACGCCTACGGTTTCCTATTAGACTCGTCTTACTAAAGAAGGAAATCCATCAAACTGGGCTGAATGACGCGAGCGCCCGCCATGAGCGCGGATTCAAAGGCGTTGGTTTGGGCGTTGAGTTCGACTACGGTCTCAGCGAAATCGGCGTCGACGGTGTCGGACATCAATTGCTGGTGCTGAAGATTGAAATCCTCTGTATCCTCTCCCACGCGTTCAAGCCGGTTCTCAATGGCGCCCACGCGGGAAAGGGCGGTCAAGAGCTGTTCCTGTACCGTATCAAGTTCACCCAGACTAGTGTTCCTCAGGGTATCTTGGTTCCCGTTCCGCATGCTATCCCGAATGTCAATGAGGGTTTCAAAAATGTCCTGTTTATCTTGGAAGACTTGGTCTCCCGTCTCGTTAACGGTGACCCGGACCCCCTCCGAAATGCGGGTTTGCACCGCTTCGCTGTTGCCCTCATATGCTACGGAAGTGATCTCGCCCGTGCTTGCGTCGCGGTTCACGCTAAAAGCCGGTGAGCCGGTGCGGGAACCCGCGAAAACGTGCCGCCCGTTGGTCTGTTTGTTCGATAGGACAACGGTCTCTTCCAACAACTGATTCACTTCCTCGGCGATAGCGTCCAACTGGGGTTGGCCTTGCGTTTCCGTAGATGCCTGCAACGTCAGCTCGCGAGCGCGATGCACGCTGTCTACTACCGTTTGAATCGTGGATCCTGTTTCCACCAGCAAGGGACCAGCGTTTCCAATGTTCTTGCTGAACTGCTCGTTTCTCGCGATGGAGCTACGCGTGGTGGAGGCCCGTTGCATTGCAATGGGATCGTCCGAGGGCGCATTCACTTTCCGGCCGGTGCCGAGCTGCTGTTGGAGATCAAAGATCCGATCTTGACTCGCCGCGATATTTCGCAGCGAACGCTGCGCCATCAACCCCTGCGTTACACGGATTGTACCCATGCCTTTTCTCCTAACCTTTCTGGTCAAGCATCGCCGGGCCACACGGGACTTGAGCGGGACCCTGCCCGCGCGCGTCATAGCGGCCTGTGTTCGCCTCGCCGGCCCATTCAATGATGATGTCCAAGCACGATTGCGTCCAACGCGCGGATTGGCGCAGGAGCCGGTTGTTGTCTGTCACGGTGCGCCGCGTTTCGTCCAAGGTCGATTGCAGCATGCCTTGAAAGTGCGCCATACGGGAACGCCAGGGTTCGGGCGCCACCTCAATCAACCCCGTCAGGGTGTGACGTTCTGGCGGCAAACCATAGGCGTCCACGAGCTCTTGGACTAGGTGGGACCGCTCGCTTTCGGCGGCTACGCTGTTGCGAATGACATGTTCAATATCCTGGGTAGTTTGCTCAAGCGTATCGCGGTCTCCGCTTAGGAGTGCGGCTCGCTGAGTGGCGACAAGGGATTGGACGCTTTGTTGCCGTTCCAGTTCCGCGTCAAAAACCTGGCACAAGGCTTCCAACACCTGCTCCATAATCTCCTCACATCCTTTACTTTTACCGCGGCTGGAAGGCCTGGGCTCCATGGGATATCACCCTGGGGTGTAGCACAATCCTCAGGCCGAAATAGCTCTTATGGGTCTCATTATCGGCGGGAGCGCGAGAAACCTTTAGCTGGCGAGTGAACCACAGGTGAAGGAGTTTTCGGTGAGGGCTCGACGAAGGGAGGAGTCAAGCGTTTACAAGCGTGGGGGAGAAGGGAAACTGCCGGACTCGTCCTGCGGGGGGACGGACCCGTGATTTACTTGTCCAAGTGGTTGAGGCGTGTCCTCTAGCTGCTGCTCCTGAAGGGTGTGTTGCATTTCGCCTATGCGGAGCTGTTCTTCCAGCATGTCAGCCAATCCGAGCTGGCCGCTTTCAGCCCACTGTTCCGCCAACACATCGTCCATGAGTTCCTCGTACTTGCCCCTAGCCGGCGTCTGTTTAAATAGGCCGTCATCGGGTACGGTCTTCCGCATTTCCTGCAGGAGCAGGTAGGCGAAGAAACGCTCCATTTCCTTGAGGGCCAGCTTCTCGCGCCCGGCGCCATGCTCCATGCCGTCCGGCTGGAGTGTAAATGAATTAGCGCGGGGTTCAACATAGAGCATGTTACATGATCTCCAGATCGGCTTCGAGGGCGCCGGCATGGCGCAGCGCCTGAAAAATGGCGATCATGTCTCGCGGCGTTACGCGAAGGTTGTTGAGGGCGGCGGCCACCTCGGCGGCGGAGGCGCCTTCGACCGGCATCAGGTGGGCTTCCTCCTCGGTGACCTCGATATCCACGATTTCCTGCTCGACGGGATCCGCATCGGTGAAGGGTTCCGGCATGGCCGCCACGGGCGTTGTGGCGATTTGAATGCTCAGATTGCCATGAGCGACTTGCACCGGCTTAATCATCACATCCTCGCCCACGACGATGGTGCCGGTGCGCTCATTGATGACGACCCTTGCCACGGATTCGCTTTCTACCTCCAGACTCTGAAGTTCGGCGACAAAACTCGTCAGGTTGGCTTGGCGGTCCTCGGGAATCTGCACGGTTACCGAGCCGGCGCCATAGGCCGCGGCGGATTGCGGCGCGACTTCGTTGTTGATGGCCTGCTGGATGTTGTTGGCGGTCCGAAAATCAGGGTCCTTGAGGAGCAAGGTAATCCGTTCGCCATCGGTGATGTTGGTTGGAACCTCACGTTCGATAAACGCCCCCATGGGCGCGCGGCCCGCCGTGACATGGTTTTGCTGGGCGCTGGTCCCATTGCCTTCCGCCTCGAAACCTCCCACGGAAACAGGGCCCTGAGCTACGGCGTACACGTTGTTGTCAATCCCGTAGAGAAGCGTTTCCATGAGAAGCCCCCCTTCGAGGCTTTCCGCATCATATAGCGAGCTGACTTGCACATCCACGCGCGTACCAGCTTTGGCGAAGGCGGGCACTTCCGATGTAACCATCACAATAGCGGAGTTGTCGGAACTCAAGTCCCCCACGGAGTCCACTCCAATGTCCATGCGATCAAGCATCCGTTGCTGGGCGACGATGGCTGCCTCGCTGCTGTCGCCGGTCCCGTCCAACCCAACGACGATGCCGATTCCGCGGAGGTGGTTGCCGCGGGCTCCCTGAATCTCGCAGACATCGCCAAGCCGGACGGCGTGAGCCGGGGACGTCAGGCTCAACACGACCACGAAAAGCGTTAGAACAGCCGCTTTGCGATAGTGGATTCCAGATTGCATTATCGAAACTCCTTTACACACTGCTGGGTCTAGAAAGGCGAGAACCAGTCCAGGAACCGGGTCAGAAGGCCGCGCCGCTGGTTGTTCCACAAGGGGCCTTCCCCTTTCAGATCGAGATCCACATTGGCCACCTCGGTCGAGTTCACCGTGTTGCGCGTGGTTACGTCCCGGGGACGGACCATACCTTTTAGTGTGAGTTCGGTGTCCTCGCGGTTGATGCGGATCTTTTTGTTGCCCTCGATGAGGATGTTGCCGTTGTCCGAAATCTCTTTCACCACGCAACTAATGGTGGTTCGCAGCGTATTCGCGCGCTCCGTGGCGCCGCTGGCGCGGTGTTCGTTGTCCACTTCGATACTCCAGTTTGGAAGCTGGCCGGGTTGCATAATGCCGAAGCCGTCTGGCCGATCCGCGAGTAGAAACTGGTTCTGCGCCGCGCGCGCCTCGGACTCCACGCCGCCGCGTCGTTGGGTGTCCGTGTTGGCCTCGGTCTCGGCCGTCAAGGATTCCTCCACCAACACCATGATGATGTCGCCTTCTTCGAAGCGCTCTTGCTGTTGGGAGATCAATGTGCCTCGTTCTTGCACCGCCGCGTTGAACAGCGAACCCGCCGCGGCGGTCCATGCAATACTCCCGGCCATAAGCGCAATAATGACTACACGCATTCCCTCTCTCCTTTTGTAAGCGTTCCAAGCACCGCTATTCCACTAGTACCGTGCCGTCTTCCTGGACCCTCCCGGAAAATTCGTCGCCGGAATCGGGATTCTCCAACGTAATGCGATCACCCACGCGGCCGTGTTCCTGGGCCCGGCCTATTCCCCGCACTACAAGACTGCCCACCCGCGTTTCCACTTGAACCATACGGTTGCGTCGGGACAGCTCGGCCCGCAGCAGGCGTGCAGCTCCTCCTTCGTGTGCGGCAGCCCGTCGCTGAGCACTTCGAGCATGCGCCTCTGAGTGGGCGTCCAGTCGCCGTCGTTCGTCATCGCTCTTTCTCGTACAGGATGCCGTGGTCGCCGGGGAACGGCGTCAGGTGCTCGTTGTCTCCGTAGGCGATCTCATGTGGGATGCCGTCCGGGAACGCCTTGCAAACAACCACTTCGGTGGTTTCGTCTTCACCCAACCAACGGACCCCCTGAAAATGCTTGCATCTCCTCTGCCTGCATCTCGGTTCGTCCAACATCTTGCGTTTACCTTTCAAAACAGATTCTGAAAAAATCTTTCGATGTCTGCCGGAAGTCTCGTGGTTCCCTCTCGATACGTCGGATTCGTGTACGCCGCAAAGGATTCGGCGAACAACTCCCGAGCATTCGATTGGCCGTACTCCGACACCACGTTCCGCTCCAACGTCATCTCTCCAGGCTTGACGACGTACTTCTTCGCCAGTTCTTCCCAGGCAGCCCGCTTCTTTTCACCTATGATGCGATAGTCGAAGAGATGTCCGATTTCGTGACGGGTCGTATCGGCCCACGTGTCTCCGACGGAAAAATCCTTCCACCGAACTTGTCCTCCGGACATCTTGCGTGGCCTCTTTCCCGCGATGTGGATCGATCCATCCTTTGGCCGATAAACAGCCGGTACCGGACTGTCTCCGGACCATATCTTGTCTGCGTTCTGAACGTTGATCTTTATCCCCCGCCTGACCTTCCACTTCGGCATGT
Organism: Candidatus Hydrogenedentota bacterium; assembly: GCA_046497285.1. Classification (GTDB taxonomy): domain Bacteria; phylum Hydrogenedentota; class Hydrogenedentia; order Hydrogenedentales; family SLHB01; genus SKRY01. Next base: position 599 of record JAWOFY010000353.1, on the reverse strand, counting down.
CGGCCTTCGGGAACGCACGTTGAATGTTTTCGACTTCATCCGCGAGCATCTGCAGAAATTCCTTGGCCTTCTCTTCGCTGATTCCTCCGTGAATTCTCAGAGATTTCAGATTCACTCCTCCCTTTTCAAGCCTCGCCTTCGTGTCGTCGTCCAAGATCGCCGACATTCGATCCTTCCTCTTCTCCGCGGCTCCCTTCTTGACCGTCGCCAGCTGCTCTCGACCAGCAGCTGTCTTTGCCTTCTTCGCCATAGATTCCAAAGCTTCTACGTCCTTGGTGAAGCTCCTGCCCTTCGATTCGTAGAGACCGACCAAGCGATCGAACTTCTCCTTCAGTTCCCCTTCCGAGGAAAGACCCCTCCTCTTTGTGTTGAGATATTCCTTCCTCGCCTGCTTGACCGATTCGAGCGTGACGTCGGAAGGATCTGGACCGGGCGCTGCAACTTCCTTCGGTGTCGGCCCCATCTTCACGGGCTTCGGCGGTACAGGTGCCGGTGGCTTCGGTGGCATTGCCGGCGGCACGTCGACCGCGTCGAGCGGTCTGCCCACCTTCGCATCCGCACCGGGCCAGCGGCTGATCCCGCGCTGCTCCTCGAGCGGC